>NZ_JBFTZL010000043.1:0-23380 GCF_056406825.1 Arthrobacter sp. P1_A5
GAATCACCCGCCAAGGGCGGCCGGCTCCTGGGCCTGGCCAAAGCCCTCGTGACCGAAATGCCCCACACCCTCACCGCCCTGGAAACCGGGCAGCTGAACGAATGGCGCGCCACCCTGCTCGTGCGCGAAACCGCCTCCCTGACCGCCGCCGACCGGGCCGCCGTCGACGAGGAACTCGCGCCCGACACCGGGACGTTCGCCGGTGCCGGTGACCGGTCCCTGGTCGCCGCGGCCCGGGCCKCCGCCTACCGGCTGGACCCCCGCTCCGTGACCGAACGAGCCGCGCACGCCGCCACCGAGCGGCACGTCAGCCTCCGCCCGGCCCCCGACACCATGTGCCACCTCACCGCCCTGCTCCCCGTCGCCCAGGGCGTCGCCGCCTACAAGGCCCTCACCGGGCACGCCGACACCCTCCGCGCCGCCGGGGACCCGAGGGGCCGCGGGCAGCTGATGGCCGATGCCCTGGTCGAACGCACCACCGGCATTCCCGGCGGGATCAGCGGCGTCGAAATCCAGCTCGTCATCACCGACCGCGCCCTCTTCCAGGCCGGCGCCGAACCGGCCCGGCTTCCCGGCTACGGCACCGTCCCCGCCGGCTGGGCCCGCAGCCTCATCAACGGCACGGCCGGCGCCCACAGCGGTGACGGCGGCGGTTCCCCGGGACACAGTGGTCCCCCTGGACCCGGCGCCGCGGCCCCAAACACGGACAGAAACGGTGACGGCCAGTCCGGCGGTCCCCCTCAACCGGGCGGCACCGCCGGGAGGGCCGATGACCCCGCGTTCACCCTCTGGCTCCGCCGCCTCTACACCCACCCCGGCACCGGCGAGCTCATCGCCATGGACTCCCGCGCCCGGCTCTTCCCCGCCGGGCACCGCCGATTCATCCTGGCCCGCGACGACACCTGCCGCACCCCCTACTGCGACGCGCCCATCCGCCACCTGGACCACATCGTCCCCTGGCACACCGGCGGCCCGACCACCACGGACAACGCCGCCGGCCGCTGCGAAGCCTGCAACCACACCAAAGAAACCCCCGGCTGGAAAGCACGCCCCGGCCCTGAAGCCGCACCCGGATCCGCCTCGAGCATCGGCGCGAGGCACACCATCGAACTCACCACCCCCACCGGCCACACGTACCGTTCCACCGCGCCGCCCCTGCCGGGGACACCGCTTCGGCCATCGGCCAGAGACCAGCCGGGGTCCCAGCCGGGCTCCCGCCACCGGCGCCAGCTCCGGCACCAAGCCAAAACGCTCAGGCGCGAAAGGCCCAAAGGGGCAGCCGCCTAGGAATCATTGACTGCCCCAGGAGGAACTGGAGGCGCTCTGGGCAACCTGCGCGGGCCGTCCGGTGCTCGTGCTGGCCCTCAGTGTGAAGCCGCATCCTCACCGTACGGTTCCGGCCCGGTGACAACATCGTTCGCGGCACCGTGGCACCACTCCGAAAAGGACCCCGGATAGAGGGCAGCGGAAAAGCCGGCAATCTCGAGGGCGGCGATTTCATGGGCCGCCGTCACTCCGGATCCGCAGTACACGGCAGTGGGGACGCCGTCCCGGTAACCGAGCCGTTCGAAACGCTCCCGCAGCTCCGCCGGGGCCAGGAAGCGCCCGTCAGCGCGCAGGTTCCCGGTAGTGGGGGCACTGACGGCCCCCGGAATATGGCCGGCGCGGGGATCCACGGGCTCGATTTCACCGCGGTACCGCTCCCCCGCCCGGGCGTCCAACAGCAGCCCCTGCCGGCCCCAAGTGGCGGCTTGTCCGGCGTCGATCGCGGGCATGGCGCCGTCGGACAGGGTGACGTTTCCGGGTGCGGGCTGTTCGGGTCCGGCAACCAGCTCGAACCCGGCAGCCCGCCACGCGGCCAGGCCGCCGTCGAGCAGGTACACAGAACTAAAGCCGGCGTTGCGCAGCATCCACCACAGCCGGGCCGCAGCCATGTTGCCGCTGTCGTCGTACGCTACGACCGCATCGCCGTCGTTGATGCCCCAGCGGCGCGCAGACTCCTGGAACTGCTCCGACGGCGGCAACGGATGCCTGCCGCGTGCCGGTTCCGCCGGTCCGGCAAGTTCAGTGGCGAGATCCACGAAGACGGCCCCGGGGATGTGTCCGCGCAGGTAGTGATCGTGACCGTGGGGATCTCCCAGCGCCCAGCGAACGTCGAGGAGTACTGTGCGCTGGCCGGCTGCGCCGGCGTCGTCCATCCGGTCCTTGAGGGCGGCAGCATCGAGAATTGTGTCCATTTCCCCACTCTATCTTTGGCGTCCCACCGCCCCCGGTAGGCTGTAGCGGTGAACACCGCGCACCTGCAGGACCGGGCCTGGGCCGACGAGGCCGTCCGCCGGATCAACGCCGAAAACAACCGCTCTGCCGACACCCACCTGTATTCGGTGCCGCTCCCGGAGCACTGGGGCGTGCAGCTTTACCTGAAAGACGAGTCCACCCACCGCACCGGCAGCCTCAAGCACCGTCTGGCGCGGTCCCTGTTCCTCTTCGGCCTCGTCAACGGCTGGATCCGGGAAGGCACCACAATCGTGGAGGCATCCAGCGGCAGCACCGCCGTCTCCGAAGCCTATTTTGCGCAGCTGCTGGGACTGCCCTTCATCGCCGTGATGACCCGGACCACCAGCCGCGAGAAAATCGCCCTGATCGAACAGTTCGGCGGCTCCTGCCATCTGGTGGACCACGCCTCCGAGGTCTACGAGGCCGCCGCGGATCTGGCCAGCAGCACAGGCGGACACTACATGGACCAATTCACGTATGCCGAACGGGCCACGGACTGGCGCGGGAACAACAACATCGCCGAATCGATCTTCGGCCAGCTGGCGCTGGAGGAGCACCCGGTCCCCCGCTGGGTGGTGGTCGGGGCCGGCACCGGCGGGACCAGCGCCACGATTGGCCGGTACCTGCGCTACCACCGCTACGAGACGGGCCTCGCCGTCGTCGACCCGGAAAATTCCGCGTTCTATCCGGGCTGGCGGAACAGCCGGCCCGACGGCGGGACAGCTGCCGTACCCGCGGCGGGATTGCCCTCCCGCATCGAGGGCATCGGCCGGCCGCGGATGGAGCCGAGTTTTGTGCCCGCCGTGATCGACCACATGATCCAGGTTCCCGACGCCGCCTCGGTGGCGGCCATGCGGCATCTGAGGGACCACGCCGGTCTGCACGCGGGTCCGTCCACCGGGACCAACCTCTGGGGCGCGTGGCAGCTTATCGCCGGGATGATCGCGGAGGGCCGCCGGGGCAGTGTTGTGACCCTGATGTGCGACGCCGGGGACCGCTATGCCGGGAATTACTACAACCCGGAGTGGCTGGAGGCCCACGGCCTGGATCCCGAACCCCATGAGGCCGTGCTGCGCGAGTTCTTCCGGACCGGCGCCTGGCCGGCCTAAGCCAGCCGGCCAGCACGCCCGCCAGTACGCCGGCCTAAGCCCGCCAAGGCGCCCGCGGCGGCTAAACCTCCGCTGTATCGCCGCTTGAGAGGTGCCGGTACTCGGTGCCGTACTTGGCGCCGATCCGGGTCACGTGCCCCTCCACCAGGCCGCGGCCCAGCTCGTTCAGCAGCGCGTCGTGGATCGGGAAGGCCTGCGGTGCGCGGACACCGATGACAAAATCCACCACTTCGCCCACCTTGTTCCACGGAGCGTGGATGGGTACCAGCAGCGTCTTGACGTCGACGCCGTCGGGGATCGCGAAGGAGTCCCCCGGATGGTAGACATTGCCGTCGACGAGGTAGCCGACGTTGGCCACCACGGGGATCTGCGGATGGATGAGGGCGTGCTGGCCGCCAAAGGTCCTGATGGCGAAGCCCGACGTTTCAAATTCCTCGCCCGCGCCCGCCGCATGGATGCGGCTCGCGGCGTCGGGCGCCTTGCCGCGGAGCGTCGCGGCCACGGTCTCCGGGGCGAAAAGCTCAAGGGTGGTGTTCGACTGCAACGCCGCGGCGACGGCGTCGACGTCCACATGGTCCGCGTGCTCGTGGGTAATGAGCACAGCATGTGCTCCGGCCAAGGCCTGGTCCGTCTCCGAAAAGGTGCCCGGGTCAAACACCAGCACCCGGCCGTCCTGTTCGAGGCGGACACAGGCGTGAGTAAATTTCGTCAGCTTCATCCGGCCAGCCTAGGCACCAGCCGTCACAGTGTCCACGGAGCGGTGCTGGCAATCTTGGGCGCTGGTAATCTTGGACATTGCCACCCTTAGCGAGTCCCACCCGCAAATTCTTATGACGAAGCGAGTTCCACGATGTCCCAAGGCGCTACCACCGGCAGCAGCCGGACTCCGGCCTCGGCACCCGTGCAGGGCAAGGAACAGCGCGTCACCAAGCAACGCCTCGCCGTCAGTGCCGCCTTGGACGACCTGGCGGACTTCGTCAGCACCCAGGAACTGCACCGCATCCTCCAGGAGCGCGGCACCGCGGTGTCCCTCGCGACCTCCTACCGGATCCTGCAGTCCCTCGCCGACGACGGGCTGGTGGATGTCCTGCGCAACGCCGACGGCGAGGCGGTGTACCGGCGGTGCGCCGTCACCGGGCACCACCATCACCTGCTGTGCCGGAACTGCGGCAAGGCCGTGGAAGTGGAAGCACCGGCGGTCGAGGCCTGGGCCGCGCGGATCGCGAATGAGCACGGCTTCACCGCAGTGGAGCACACCGTGGAAATCTTCGGACTGTGCCCCGAATGCACAGCCAGTCAGCCCGGCCAGTAGCCGGAGCTGCTGAAATTCCCCACCTTTGACCTCGTGACCCCGGAAATCACCGGCGGGGCGCAGGGACCCGCCGGCTGCCGGCGGCTAACCTGGGGAAATTCCGCCGCAAAGGCGTGAGAGCGTTTAAGCCACAGCTCCCGCGCTCCGCACCACCCGCCCGTTGAGCCCCCGCCTGGCCCGGGCACTGCCGATCATCCGGCAGGCCACGTAGATCAGGAACGACAGCGTGGTCACATAGGGGCTGATCGGCAGCCGGCCGCCGAGGGCCAGCAGGATGCCTCCGACGGTCGCCGTCATCGCGAAAACGATGCTCAGCGTGACCACCAGCCGGGGCGAGGACGTGACGCGCATCGCCGCCGCCGCGGGCGTGATCAGGAGGGCCAGCACCAGCAGGGCGCCGACAATCTGGATGGACAGCGCCACGCTGATGCCCAGCAGCACCATGAACCCAAGGGCCAGGGCCCGCACCGGGACGCCGCGGGCGGTGGCGACGTCGGGGTCGACACTGGCAAAGGTCAACGGCCGCCAGATGGCGGCCAACGCCAGCATCACCACGACGGCGGCGACCGCCAGGACCTGCAGCTGGACGGTCCCGACCGACACGATCTGCCCGGTGAGCAGGCCGAACTTGTTGGCCGCCCGGCCCTCGTACAGGGACAGGAAGAGGATGCCCAGGCCAAGCCCGAAGGGCATGATGACGCCGATGATCGAGTTCTTGTCCCGTGCGCGGACCCCCATCACGCCGAGCACCAGGGCTGCCAGCACGGATCCCGCCAGCGAGCCGAGGATGATGTCGGCGCCGATCAGCAGTGCGAACGCCGCGCCGGCAAAGGAGAGTTCCGAGATTCCGTGGACGGCGAAGGCGAGGTCGCGTTTCATCACGAAGGTGCCCATGATTCCGCCGAGCAGCCCGAGGACGGCGCCGGCCCAGATGGAGTTCTGCACCAGGACCAGCAGCTCGCCGTAGTTTTCGAAGTTGAAGATTGAGTGCAGCAGGTCGCCCAGATCCATTTAGCCCACCTCGCCCGCGACTGAGTGCGCGTCCAGATGGTGGTGCGTCGCGGCATCCGGCAGCCCGACGACGATCAGCCGGCCGTTGGCCTGGATGACTTCAACACGGCTGTCATACAAATCGGAGAGCACCTCGGTGGTCATGACCTCCGCGGGTGTGCCCACCCGGAACTTTCCGCCGGCCAGGTACAGGACCCGGTCCACGTAGTCCATGATCGGGTTGATCTCGTGGGTCACGAACACCACGGCGCTGTCCGCSTCGYGGCATTGCCTGTTGATCARCGCGCTGACGSCCTGCTGGTGCTGAAGGTCAAGGGAGAGCAGCGGCTCGTCGCACAGCAGCACCTTGGGATCGGTCGCGAGGGCTTGCGCCACGCGGAGGCGCTGCTGCTCACCGCCGGAAAGCTGCCCCACCGGCACCTTGGCGTAATCGGTGGCGCCCACAAGCTCCAGGAGTTCATCGACTTTACGGTTCACCTTGGCGCTGCCGAGGCGGATGCCCCAGCGGTGGCCGTCTACGCCGAGGGCCACGAGGTCGCGGGCGCGCAGGGGCGTATCGGGGTCGAATGATTTCTGCTGGGGCACGTAGCCGATCCGGCGGCTTCCCCGCTCAACGGGGTGGCCGTCGAGCACGGCCGTTCCCGTGCTCAGTTCCTGCAGTCCCAGCAGGACCTTCAGGAAGGTGGTCTTGCCGCTGCCGTTGGGCCCGAGCACGGCAAAGAATTCACCGGGGTTGATGTCCAGGTCCAGGCCCTCCCAGAGAGTCCGTTGGCCGAACGCCAGGGAGGCGCCGCGCAGGCTCACTACCGGTGTCAAAAGGGGTTTCCTCGATTTTCCGCGGAGATGGCTGCTCCCGCTGTTGCGATCATCCTAGGGCCTTGCCGATGCTCTCCACGTTTCCGGTCATCCATTGCAGATAGGACTGGCCGTCCGGGAGGGTCTCGCTGAAGTTCACGACCGGGACGCCGGCGTTCTCGGCGGCCTTTTTCACCGCCGCCGTCTGCGGTCCCTCGGTCTGAGTATTGTAGGCCAGCAGCCTTACGCCCCGGGATGCCACGAGATCGACGGTGGTCTTGAGCACTGCGGGTGGGACGTCGGCGTCCTCCTCGATCGCCGCCGTGTACTCGGCCGGGGTCTCGTTCTCCAGTCCGGCGTCCTCGAGCAGGTAAAGCGGTACGGGCTCGGTGACGGCCACGGGCGCGTGGCCCGCCGAGGACTTGATGGCGGCGAGCTTCGCTTCCAGGCCTCCGAGCGAGTCCTTGAAGGCCGCCGCGTTGCTCCGGAACGTCTGCGCCGAGGCCGGTTCCAGCGAGCCCAGCTTCTCGGCGACGGCGTCCGCGAGGCGGGACATGGCAGGCAGGCTGTACCAGACGTGTTCGTTCAGCCCCGTGGACCCGTGGGTGTGGCCGGCGGAGTCGGGGCTCGCCGCTGCCGGGCTTTCGCTGGCAGCGCTTTCGGAGACAAGGCCTGAAACGTCCACGGCGCTGATGACGCTGCCGCGGTCCAGTCCGGTGTCGGTCGCCAGCGTGTCCATGAAGGCGTCGTATCCCCCGCCGTTCTCCACCACCAGCTCGGCCTTGGAGACGGCCAGCTTGTCCTGCGTGGTCGCCTCGTACGAGTGCGGGTCCTGGCTGGTGCGGTTGATGATCGAGCTGACCCGGACCTTGTCGCCGCCGATGCTGGAGACGATGTCGCCGTACACGCTGGTGGATGCGACGACGTTGACCATGCCGTCCCCCGCGGTCCCCCGCAGGCTGCCGGACGTCGGACTGCACGCGGTGAGCAGGAGGCCCAGGCCGGCAAGACCAGCCAGCAGGACTCGGGCAGCGGGACGACGCACGGAAAACCTCGGATCTGTTATTGAGAATCAGGAGCAATAGCAACAGCCCGAGTGTATCCCTAAATAGGAATCATTCCTATTTAGGGATACACGGCGTGCCCCGCCAATGCCCGGCCGCAGCTGCCCCATCCGCTGCTGGGCTGCCCGTTATTGGGCTGTCCCTTACTGGTCCTGGCCCAGCCTGCGGTAGCCGGTGGCCTGCGTCGCGTCCCGGATTTCGCCGACGAGCTGCTCGATCACGTCTTCGAGGAACAACACGCCCTGGGTCAGCCCGTCGGGTCCGATCACGCGGGCCAGGTGCGAACCCGTGCGCTGCATGACGGACATGGCCTGCTCGATTTCGTCGTCCATGGCGAGGTTCGCCAGCGACCGGATGCGGCTTTCCGCAATGGGCTGGTGGTACCCGGCGTCCGGGATGGACAGCACGTCCTTGATGTGGAGGTAGCCGGCCAGCATGCCGTCGTCGTCGAGCATCGGGAAGCGCGAGAACCCGGTCCGGCTCACTGCCTTTTCGAATTCGACCGGAGTGGTGGCCGCCTTGAGCATGACGAGCTTGCCCAGCGGAACCATCACACGGGACGCGGTGTGTTCGGAGAACTCGAGCGCTCCGGTGATGAGTCCGGCGTCGTCGTCCACGAGTCCGTGGCGGGTGGATTCCTGCACGATCGACTGCACTTCTTCAAGGGTGAAGGTGGAGGTCACCTCGTCCTTCGGCTCAATCCGCATCAGCTTCAGGATGTGGTTCGCGGACCAGTTAAGCGCCGCAATGACGGGCTTGACGAGCCGCCCGATGAACATCAGCGGCGGCGCCAGCAGCAGCGCCGCCTTGTCCGCGACGGACACGGAGATGTTCTTGGGCACCATTTCCCCGAACGTGACGTGCAGGAACGTCACCAACAGCAGGGCGACGGCGAAGGCCACAATGTTCGCGACCTCCTCGGGGACGCCCACCGCTTCCAGCGGCACGGCCAGGAGGTGGTGGATCGCGGGCTCGGCCACCTGCAGGATCAGCAGCGAGCAGACGGTGATGCCGAGCTGGGCGCAGGCGAGCATGAGGGAAACGTTTTCCATCGCCCGCAGTGTGGTCTGGGCGCGCTTGGAACCTGCCTCGGCCAGCGGCTCGATCTGGCTGCGGCGGGCCGACATGACGGCGAATTCGGCGGCCACGAAGAAGGCGTTGCCCACCAGGAGGAACGCAAGCCAGAGGATTCCTGCCCAGTCGCTCATGCGGCACCTGCCTGGCTGGCGGGCTGGCCGTCGCCGGACACGCGGATGGGCCGGAAACAGATCCGGTCGATCCGGCGGCCGTCCATGCGTGTCACGCTGAGTGTCCCGCCGACGACGTCGACCGTGTCGCCGACTGCCGCGATGCGGCCGAGCTGGCTCATGACGTAGCCTCCCACCGTTTCGTAGGCAGCCTCGTCGGGCACGGTCAGGCCCGGGATCTGTTCGGAGAGTTCATCGGGCCGGAGCAGGCCCGGGAAGTACCAGTCCCCGGAGGCGCTTTGGAGCAGGCCGGGCCGGACCTTGTCATGCTCATCGGCCACTTCCCCGACGATTTCCTCCACGAGGTCCTCCAGCGTGGTGATGCCAGCGGTTCCACCGTATTCATCCAGGACTACGGCCAGTTGCAGGTTGCCCTCGCGCAGTTCGGCGAGGAGGGCGTCAAGGTGGATGGTTTCGGGGACCCGGAGCACGTCGGTCATGATGGCCCCCGCCTGCAGCTTGGCGCGGCGGTCCGCGGGCACGGCAATGGCCTTCTTGATGTGGACCACGCCGCGGATGTCATCGGAG
Source organism: Arthrobacter sp. P1_A5 (assembly GCF_056406825.1). NCBI lineage: Bacteria > Bacillati > Actinomycetota > Actinomycetes > Micrococcales > Micrococcaceae > Arthrobacter > Arthrobacter sp. P1_A5. The sequence goes on from NZ_JBFTZL010000043.1 coordinate 9,344, forward strand.
GACTCGCCGATCACGGGGAACCGGGAATATCCGGTGCGCTTGGCGGCCTCGACGATATCCGAGACGGGCTGGTCGGCGTCGATGGTCTCCACGCGGATGCGGGGGGTCATGACGTCCGCGGCGGTCCGCCCGGAGAACTTCAGGGTTCGGGCGATGAAGTTGGCCGTTCCGGCGTCGAGGGTGCCCATGGCCGCGGAGCGGCGCACCAGCGAGGCCAGCTCGGCCGGGGTGCGGGCGCCGGAGATTTCCTCCTTGGCCTCCAGGCCGAAGACGTTGAGGACCTTGTTGGAGAAGCCGTTGAGCACCACGATGGCGGGCTTGAAGATAGCGGTGAACACCAGCTGGGGCCGGGCGACGGCCTTGCCGATCGGGAAGGACAGCGCGATGGCCATGTTCTTGGGCACCAGTTCGCCGATCACCATGGAGAGCAGGGTGGCCACCGCCATTGCCAGGACCAGGGACAGCGAGGCAGCCGCCGCCGGCGGGACACCGAGCGCGGTGAGGGGGCCTTCGAGCAGCTTGCCCACGGACGGTTCCATGACATAGCCGGTCAGCAGCGTGGTCATGGTGATGCCCAGCTGGCAGCTGGAAAGCTGGGTGGAGAGTGACTTGAGACATCTGAGCAACGGCTCGGCGGCGGTGTCGCCGGTGTCAACGGCGCGCTGCACAGTGGCCTGGTCCAGGGCGACCAGGGAAAATTCCACGGCGACAAAGAAGCCGGTGCCGAGGATGAGCAGGAGGCCTGCTGCGAGGAGTAGCCATTCCATGTCAGCGGCCTGCTTCCGCAGCAGCGCATGGCACGTGACGCGTCAGGGGACGCAAATGCGGGAAGGCCCGGTCTGGCGGAGGATGGTCGGCGGCGGCCGACCCTGTTTCCTGGAAAGCTCCGGAATGGCGTGCGGCCGGAGAATGATGGGCACGTGAACGGGGTTTGCCGGCTCTGCGGGTGGACTGGGCGGGCACGGTTTCCGTACTCCGCTGACAGCCCCCAGGCCGGCACCTAGATTTACTGTCCATAAGAAGTTCAGTCTACAGGAGCAACCGCCGCCAGCCCCCGACCGCCCGCGTCCCCGGCCGCGCCGGATTCACCAGCTCTGCGGGACGGGCCGGCCCTCCTCGTACCCGGCCGCGGACTGGATGCCTGCCACGGCGCGTTCCCGGAAAGCGGCGAGATCGGCAGCGCCGGCGTAGCTCATGGAACTGCGCAAGCCCGCGGTGATCATGTCCAGCAGGTCCTCGACGCCGGGCCGGGCCGCGTCGACGTACATGCGGGAGGTGGAGATGCCTTCCTCGAAGAGGGCCTTGCGGTCCTTTTCGAAGGCGCCCTCGCGTTGGTTGCGGTTCTGCACCGCCCGGGCGGACGCCATGCCGAAGCTCTCCTTGTACTGCCGGCCCGAGGCGTCGAGCTGCAGGTCCCCGGGGCTCTCGTGCGTACCGGCGAACCAGGAGCCGATCATGACCTGGCTGGCCCCGGCGGCCAGGGCCAGCGCGACGTCGCGCGGGTAGCGGACCCCGCCGTCGGCCCACACCCGGCCGCCCGCTTCCCGGGCCGCGGCGGAACATTCCAGGACGGCGCTGAACTGCGGGCGGCCCACGGCCGTCATCATGCGCGTGGTGCACATGGCGCCCGGACCCACGCCGACCTTGACGATGTCCGCCCCGGCCTCGATGAGCTCACGCGTTGCCTCGCCGGTGACGACGTTGCCGGCGACTACCGGCACGCCGGGGTTGAGACCCTTCACGGCGGCGAGGGCGTCGAACATTTTCTGCTGGTGCCCGTGCGCGGTGTCGAGGACCAGCACGTTGACGCCGGCCGCCAGCAATTCGGCGGCCCGCCCGGCCACGTCCCCGTTGATTCCGACGGCGGCGGCGACCTTCAGCCTGCCCTCGTCGTCCAGGGACGGCCGGTAGAGCGTGGCGCGCAGGGCGCCCTTACGGGTGAGCACGCCGGCCAGGACCCCGTCCTGCTGCACCGGTGCGTAGTCGGTTCCGGCGGCGTCCATCGCCTCAAAGGCGCCGCGGAGGGCCTGCGCAGCATCGGCCGCCGACCCGCCCCCAAACAATCCGCCGGCGAGCGGTCCGGCGTCGAGCACCAGCGGCTGGTGGCGGATGACGGAGGCCAGGGACGCGAAACGGTCCTGGCCCTCGCAGTCGGTGGCCCGGACAACACCGGTGACCGCGCCGGAGTCGTCCACCACCACAACGGCCCCGTGCGGCCGCTTGCCCATCAGGTGGAGGGCATCAATGACGGTGTCCGTGGGCGCGAGCGTGACGGGGGTTTCCAGGACCGGGTGGCGTCCCTTGATCCAGGCCGTGACGTCACGGATGACGTCGAGCGGGACGTCCTGCGGCAGGACGCCAAGGCCGCCGCGGCGGGCCATGGTCTCGGCCATCCGCTTCCCCGTGACCGCCGTCATGTTCGCCGCCACCAGCGGGATCGCGGAGCCGGTCCTGTCGTCGGCCGCGAGGTCGACGTCCAGGCGGGAGGTGACATCGGACCGGGACGGGACCAGGAAGAGGTCCGAGTAGGTCAGATCGGCGGTGGGCTCATTCAGGAAACGCACTGCTGCTCCTTTGCTGGCACCCGCAGCTGGCACCGTCGGCGACAAACGGGTTCTCACTGCATTCTAGGTGGGTTTCCGGCGGGGCCGGCACCGCCTCCGGCGCCGGGGCCAGCACCGCGTCCGGCCTCGCGCAGGGCACCGCATGAGGGCCGCATCCGGGGCCGATTCTGCAACTCTTCTTCACCGCAATTCGGCGGCTGCCGGGGCGGATCATGATTTGGGTCACGCTTATTGGCGGTTTGGCAAGAATCCTCACTAGACTGGCATGGGTCTGGGTTCACTGGACGCAGAGACTGGCTCAATCGTTGTGCCGAGGCACCGTGGAAGCCAGAGGGAATCAAACTCACGGAAGAGGCGTATTTCAAGTGCCAGAGCAGCCTAGCCACCGTCTACCAGAGGAATTTGGCGGAAACGAGTGGCTCGTTGACGAACTGTATGAGCGTTACCAGCAGGACAAGAACACGGTCGACTCCAAGTGGTGGCCCCTGTTCGAATCCTTTGAAGCTAGTGACGCCTCTCCCGCCAACGGAACGTCCGGCACCGCGACAGCTGTGCATCCTGCCACCCGTGAACTTCCCGTTGTAGCGCCCGCCGCCGCTCCGGCTGCACCTGCGCCCGCCGCCCCCGCCGCCACGGCTGCGCCCGCAGCCCCCGCCGCCCCGGCTGCGCCCGCCGCCAAGAAAGCCCCGGCCACCGTCGCCCGGGACGGCTCCAAGACTTCCGACGCCGGCCCCGGCACCGCGCCGATCCCGGCGCAGCTGCCCAAGAACCTCAAGGCCCCGACGGCTCCCGAAGAAGACGTCGTCTCGGTCCTGCGCGGCCCGGCCAAGGCGATCGCCTCGAACATGGTCACCAGCCTGGAAGTGCCGACCGCCACGAGCGTGCGCGCCATCCCGGCGAAGCTCCTGATCGACAACCGCGTGGTCATTAACTCCAACCTGGCCCGCGCCCGCGGCGGCAAGGTCTCCTTCACGCACCTGATCGGCTACGCCGTCATCCGCGCCCTGTCCCAGTTCCCGTCGATGAACGTCTACTACGACGAGATCGACGGCAAGCCGGTGGCTGTCCAGCCGGCGCACGTGAACTTCGGCATCGCGATCGACATGCCCAAGCCCGACGGCACCCGCCTGCTCATGGTCCCGAACATCAAGAAGGCGGAGACCCTCAACTTCTCCGAGTTCTGGCACACCTACGAGGACCTGATCAAGCGTGCCCGCAACGGCAAGCTGACCGCGGACGACCACTCCGGCACCACCGTGTCCCTGACCAACCCCGGCGGCATCGGCACCGTCCACTCGGTCCCGCGCCTGTCCAAGGGCCAGGCCGCCATCATCGGCGTCGGCGCACTGGACTACCCGGCCGAGTTCCAGGGTGCCAGCGAGAAGATCATCGCGCAGAACGCGATCAGCAAGGTCCTCACGCTGACGTCCACCTATGACCACCGCGTCATCCAGGGTGCCGGCAGCGGCGAGTTCCTCAAGCTCGTGCACCAGCTGCTGCTGGGCGCACAGAACTTCTACGACGAGATCTTCGAGTCCCTGCGCATCCCCTACGAGCCCGTGCGCTGGAGCCCCGACCTGCAGGTGGACCCGGCCGACGAGATCAACAAGGTCGCCCGGATCCAGCAGCTGATCCACGCCTACCGCGTGCGCGGCCACCTCATGGCGGACACCGATCCGCTCGAGTACGTCCAGCGCAAGCACCCGGACCTCGATGTCCTGACCTACGGCCTGACCCTGTGGGACCTGGACCGCGAGTGGCCCACCGGCGGCTTCGGCGGCAGGCCGATGCTCAAGTTCCGCGACATCCTCGGCGTCCTCCGTGATGCCTACTGCCGCACCGCCGGCATCGAATACATGCACATCCAGGACCCGGCCGAGCGCAAGTGGTTCCAGGACCAGCTGGAGCACCCGTACTCGAAGCCGAGCCGCGACGAGCAGCTGCGCATCGTCTCCAAGCTCAACGCCGCCGAGGCCTTCGAGACCTTCCTGCAGACGAAGTTCGTCGGCCAGAAGCGCTTCTCACTCGAGGGCGGCGAGTCCCTGATCCCGCTGCTGGACGCGATCATCTCCGACGCCGCCGACGACGAACTCGACGAAGTGGCGATCGGCATGGCCCACCGCGGCCGGCTCAACGTGCTGACCAACATCGCGGGCAAGACCTACGCGCAGGTCTTCCGCGAATTCGAAGGCACCCAGGACCCGCGCTCCGTGCAGGGCTCCGGTGACGTCAAGTACCACCTGGGCACCGAGGGCACCTTCACCTCGGACAACGGCAAGGAGACCAAGGTCTACCTCGCCGCGAACCCGTCCCACCTTGAGGCCGTCGATTCCGTCCTCGAAGGAATCGTCCGTGCCAAGCAGGACCGCCTGGACCAGGGYGAGGCGTTCCCCGTGCTGCCGATCATGGTGCACGGCGACGCCGCCTTCGCGGGCCAGGGCGTGGTCGCGGAAACGCTCAACCTCTCCCAGCTGCGCGGGTACCGCACCGGCGGCACCATCCACATCGTGGTCAACAACCAGGTCGGCTTCACCACTGCACCGTCGTCCTCGCGTTCCTCCACGTACTCCACTGACGTCGCCAAGATGATCCAGGCACCGGTGTTCCACGTGAACGGCGACGACCCGGAGGCCGTGGTCCGCATCGGGCAGCTTGCCTACGAGTTCCGTCAGCGGTTCCACAAGGACGTTGTCATCGACATGGTCTGCTACCGCCGCCGCGGCCACAACGAGGGCGATGACCCCTCGATGACCCAGCCGCTGATGTACAACCTGATCGAGGCCAAGCGCTCGGTCCGCAAGCTGTACACCGAATCACTGATCGGCCGCGGTGACATCACCGAGGAAGAAGCCGAGCAGCTGCTGCGGGACTACCAGGAACGCCTGGAACGCGTCTTCGCGGAAACCCACGCGGCCCAGACGTCCCCGATCCCGATCATCACGGCCGATTCGGCCGCGGTGTCGGACCTGGAACGCCCGATGGCCCAGCAGTCCGATTCCGGCGTCAGCGCGCCGGTATCCACCGCGATCTCCGCGGAGACCCTGGCCCGCATCGGCAAGGCCCACACCGATATCCCGGACGGCTTCACCGTCCACGCCAAGCTCAAGCAGCTGCTGGAGAAGCGTGAGGCGATGTCCCGCGAAGGCGGCATCGACTGGGGCTTCGGTGAACTGGCCGCGTTCGGTTCGCTCATCATGGAAGGCGTCCCCGTCCGGCTCGCAGGCCAAGACTCGCGCCGCGGCACCTTCGTGCAGCGCCACGCCGTCTTCCACGACCGCGCCAACGGCGACGAGTGGCTTCCGCTGTCCCACCTCTCGGATGACCAGGCGAAGCTGTGGATCTACGATTCGCTGCTCTCCGAATACGCCGCCATGGGCTTCGAATACGGATACTCGGTGGAACGCCCGGATGCGTTGGTGCTCTGGGAAGCGCAGTTCGGTGACTTCGTCAACGGCGCGCAGACCATCATCGATGAGTTCATCTCCTCGGCCGAGCAGAAATGGGGCCAGCGGTCCTCGCTGGTTCTCATGCTGCCGCACGGCTACGAGGGCCAGGGCCCGGACCACTCCTCCGCCCGCATCGAGCGCTTCCTGCAGATGTGCGCCGAAGAGAACATGATCGTGGCCAACCCCACGACGTCGGCCTCGCACTTCCACCTGCTGCGCCGCCAGGCGTACAGCAGGCCGCGCAAGCCGCTCATCATCTTCACGCCCAAGCAGCTGCTCCGCCTCAAGGCCGCCGCGTCCTCCGTGGAGGACTTCACCACCGGCTCGTTCCGCCCGGTCATTCCGGAACACGCGCAGCTGCAGGCCGACGCCGTCGAACGCGTGCTGCTGGTCTCCGGACGCCTGTACTACGATCTGCTGTCCACCCGGCAGAAGACCGAGAACAAGACCACGGCGATCGTCCGCGTCGAGCAGCTGTACCCGCTGCCGGCCGACGAGATCGCCGCGGAGCTGGCCAAGTACCCGAACGCCGAAGTGGTCTGGGCGCAGGATGAACCGGCCAACCAGGGTCCGTGGCCGTTCATCGGCCTGAACCTGCCGGACGCCCTGGACCGCCGGGTCCGCCTCATCTCCCGCCCCGCCTCGGCCTCCACCGCGGCAGGGTCGATGAAGCGCCACGCGGCAGAACAGGACTCCCTGCTCAAGCAGGCATTCGCTCGTAAATAGCGGCATTACTGCCCGGCCGGAGACTGAAACAACAACACTCCGGCCGGGCGGTTCTGTTTAATGGACTATTAGTGGTCAGCTTGATGGACAGCGTTGAAGTGAAGAGGTAGTCGTGGAAGATCGGAAGCTGCGGATCGCAGCCGTTGGGGACGAGCTGTTGGCCGGGCTTGGTGATCCGCGCGCCTTGGGCTGGCTGGGCCGGGTCCTGGCCCGCACGCCGCAGGACAGCGTGGCCCTGGAGTGTTACTCCCTGCCATGCCCCGAAGAGGGCACCGAGGGCCTTGCAGCCCGCTGGCTCGAGGAGTCGGGCCGACGATTCGGCAACCACCACGAAAACCGCCTGGTGATCGGCCTGTCAGGACGCGACATTGAGTTCGGCCTGTCCACTGCCCGAAGCCGCCTGAACCTGGCCAACATCCTGGACTCCGCCTCCCAGAACAAGATCGAGGTCTTCGTCGTGGGCCCGCCGCCCACGCTCGACCCCGCACAGAACCGCAGGCTCGGCGAGCTCAACACCGCCTTCGCCGACGTCACGACGCGCCGGAAGCACCTCTATGTCGACACGTTCTCGCCGCTGCTGAACCACGAGCAGTGGCGCCAGGACCTCGCGGCCAACGGCGGCACGCCCGGCCAGGCCGGCTATGGCCTCATGGCCTGGCTCGTGCTGCACCGCGGCTGGTTCCAGTGGCTGGGCCTGGACACTCCGGAATAGGCGGGCAAGCAGGCAACCGGTCGCGCCGGGTCCCACCCTCCAGGGGATTTCGCGATATATCTTGACCTGCCGGCAAGCGCGATATATCGTGACTTCATAGTCGCGATATATCGTTAGTTGCCCAGCCCCTTTCGCCTTTCCGGAGGAACCATGTCAGAGAACACGTGGACCGTGACCGGCCCGCAGACCATCGACGTCGACGGCGTCCACTCCCTCAAACTCGGGATTGTCCGCGGCCGCTTCGACGTCGTCACCCATGACGAGGACGTTGCCAGGATCGAGGTCTCCGAAATCGAAGGCGATCCCCTGTCGGTTTCGATCGTCAACGGCCGCCTGGAAGTCCGCCACCAGCTGCACGGCCCGCAGGGCTGGTTCAAGAACCTGATGAGCACCGTCAACAACGGCAGCAGCAACTCGGTGGTCATCAGCATCGCCCTGCCGGCCGGCGTCGAGGTCGAGGCCGGGACGGTGAGTGGCGACGGCATGGTTTCCGGGCTCAGCGGCCACACCCGGCTCAACACCGTCTCGGGATCCGTGCTGGCCGACGGCACCGCCGGCAACCTGTCCGTCAACACTGTCAGCGGCGAGGTGATTGCCCGCAACCACCGCGGCGTCCTGACCGCCAAGAGCGTCTCCGGTGAAGTGACGGCCTCGGGCGAATTCAGCAACATCCGGGCGAACACCGTCAGCGGCGACCTGAACTTCGACCTGCACGGCTTCACCCATGACTTTGGCGCCAATTCGGTCTCCGGTGACGTCACCATCCGGCTGCCGCACGACGTCGGGGTGGACATCGTGGCCAAGTCCGCCAGCGGCGCGGTGGTCATCGATGACACGAGGTACGTCCAGCCCGGCGGCACGGTGCAGACCATTGCGGGACCGGACGCCAAGCTGATGCTGGTCCGGACCAACTCGGTCTCCGGAAAAACGTCGCTCTTCCACGGCCAGCCCAGCCCGGACACCGAAACGGCCCTCTGATGCCTCCCGTCTTCGCCCACGGGGCGCTGCGGCTGTACCTGCTCGCCCTGCTCGAATCGGGCCCCAAGCACGGCTACGAGCTGATCAAGGCGCTCAGCGAGCGTTTCGGCGGCACGTACTCCCCCAGTGCCGGAACCATCTACCCGCGCCTGGGCAAGCTCGAAGAGGAAGGGCTCGTCGCCACCCGCACGGAAGGCCGCCGCACCAACTACAGCATCACTCCGGCCGGCCTCACGGAACTGAACCGCCGGCGGGACGAACTCGCCGGCGTCGAGAACGACATCTCGGCGTCGGTCCGCCGGCTTGCCGACAACCTGCGCCAGGACATCCGCGTCAACATGCGCGGCCTCCGGGCCGACCTTGCGGCCACGGCGGAGGCGGCCCGGACCTCGGCCCGCGCCGCCGGTTCTGCCGGCGGGACGGGCACTGCCGGCGGCGCGGGAAGCCCGCGGTACTCCCCGGAGGGCGAACGGCGGCTGAAGGAGGCGGAAATGCTGGTGCAGGCGTTCCGGGACGACATGCGGGTGGAACTGCGCCGTCATGCCGGGAGCCGTCCGGTTACCGCCGTCACGCTCGAAACGGTCAGGACCGTGCTGGACCAGGCCCGGATCTCGATCCGAAATTCGTTGGAGGGCTGAGGCCGGGCCGGACCGGCCGCGGCCCGTAGCACGGGCCTCCGGTTCGCGGCGGGTGCCGCGATGTGGGAGACTTGAGGGCAGCTCTTTTGAGTACCAAGATTAAGGAGGCCAGCTATGAGCAAACGTGCACGTAAACGTCGTGACCGTAAGCGTGGCGGCGCGAACCACGGTAAGCGCCCCAACGCCTAAGCAAAGCTTGGAATGACAGCTTTAAACGAATGACCCCGGAATCCTCACGGATTCCGGGGTCATTCGTTTATGTCGGCTCAGGCTTCCCTGGTCCGGCTCACGCTTCCACTGTCCGGATCGAGTGAATCCGGTCCAGGATGGAGTTCTTGAGGTTTTCCGGAGCTGCTTCCGTGCACGAACGCTTGACCATCACGCGGATGACACATTCGAGGTCGTACTGCTCCAGGCACTCCGGGCAACTGTCCAGGTGGTCCTTGATCTCTGCGATGTCTGCACGCGTGAGCGCACCATCCAGATATTCATAGATACGTTGCATCCGGGCGTCATCGCAATCGCCCAGTCCCTGGCAGTCGCTCATTTCCTGTTCTCCTGTTTGTTGCTGTCGGCCGCGGCGCTTGACTCGGTGGCGGCCCTGAATCCTCGTTCGGCGGCATAGTCCGCCAGCATGTCCCGCAGCATCTTCCGGCCGCGGTGCAGCCGCGACATGACGGTCCCGATGGGGGTGTTCATGATGTCCGAAATTTCCTTGTACGCGAAACCCTCGACGTCGGCGAAGTACACGGCCAGCCGGAATTCCTCCGGAATCGACTGGAGGGCGCGCTTCACATCCGAGTCGGGCAGGTGGTCCAGGGCCTCAGCCTCCGCCGAACGCAGTCCCGAGGACGTATGCGACTCGGCGCGGGCCAGCTGCCAGTCCTCGATGGTGTCCGAATTCGACTGCAGCGGCTCGCGCTGACGCTTCCGGTACAGGTTGATGTACGTGTTGGTGAGGATGCGGTACAGCCAGGCCTTCAGATTGGTTCCGGGCTTGTACTGGTGGAACGCGGAAAACGCCTTCGTATACGCCTCCTGGACCAGGTCCTCGGCGTCGGAGGGGTTCCGGGCCATCCTCATGGCCGCCGAATACAGCTGGTCCACGTACTGCATGGCGTCACGCTCAAAGCGCACCCGGCGCTCTTCCGCGGACTCGGTGGAGACATCAAGGGGCTTCCCGTCCACCTCGGTCTCCAAAGCGGCGGGCGTGCCGGCATCAGGTGTCTTGGTGGGCGTGGCGTCGTTTCCGGCAACCTCGTGCATGGCCGCAACGGCCGGGTCCATGGTGCTCATTGCGTTCAAGTCTACTGTCACCTTCCGCCGGGCACCCGGAACCGACGGAAGCGCGAGGGTCCATGATTGCCCGGAACCGGCTTCCGGTTCCGCCCTGTCTTTGACCAGAGTCAAATCTCCGCCTTCGTTAGCCTGCTGGGATCTGCCTTTCACAACCACGTCCTGCGGGCAAATATTCCGCAAAAGTGCAAGACTAGAACCGGTTCTCCCGCAGTGAAGCCGCTGTTCGTCCATCCAGGAGGAAATTCATGTCGTTTGTCCGCTTTCTCGCCCGGCCCATGCTCGCCTCCAGTTTCGTCCTCGCCGGCATGGACAAGCTCAAGAACGCGGATGACACTGCGGCCCAGCTGTCCCCCCTGTTGCGGCGTGCGGCCGACGCCTTGCCGTTCCAGCCAAATGAGAAAGTCGTGGCACGCGTGATCGGCGGCACCCAGATCGGTGCCGGCGTCTGCTTCGCCCTCGGCAAGTCCGCCCGGCTGGCGGCCACCCTGCTCGCCGTCATTTCGCTCCTGAACGGCTACGTCGAATGGCGCAGCGCGGACATCTCCTCGAAGGAAGCCCGCGACGCCCGCCGCAAACAGCTCCTGAAAAACGTCTCCCTCACCGGCGGCGTGCTCCTCGCCGCGGTCGATACCGCCGGCAAGCCCAGCCTGGCCTGGCGCGCCGGGCACCTGGCCGCCGATGCCAAGAAGAGCGCCGGACACCTCGCCGCCGATGCCCGCAAGACCACCAACAAGCAGCTGAAGAAGGCCGACAAAGTCGTCCGCAAGGCCGTAGACCACTCTGCCGGGGCCTAAGACGGTAATGACTGGCACCACCCCCTCTGCAGCTGCCCCGTCCCACCCTGCCGGCGCCCATGCAGCCGGTCCCCATGCAGCCGACGCCGGTACGCACTGGCCCGCCCCCTTCGCCGCACGGCCGGTCGATGCCACTGTCACCGTTCCCGGATCCAAGTCCCTGACCAACCGGTACCTCGYGCTCGCCGCCCTCGCGGACGGACCTTCCCGGCTGCGGGCTCCCCTGCACTCCCGGGATTCCGCGCTGATGATTGAGGCCCTGCGGCAGTTGGGGGCCACCGTCACGGAAGTGCCCGGCGACGGCGCCTTCGGCCCCGACCTGGAAATCGTCCCGATCAGCATGGATGCCGCGGCGGCGGACACGGCGATCGACTGCGGCCTGGCCGGCACGGTCATGCGCTTTGTGCCGCCGGTGGCCGCGCTGCGCCGCGGTGAGTCCCGTTTCGACGGCGACCCGCATGCCCGCAAACGCCCCATGGGCACCATTATCGAGGCTCTCGCCGGCCTGGGTGTGGCGGTGACCGCGCCCGACGGCGGTCCGGCGTCGTCGTTGCCGTTCACGGTGCACGGCTCGGGCGAGGTGCGCGGCGGCCACCTGGTCATTGATGCCAGCGCTTCGTCCCAGTTCGTCTCCGCCCTGCTGCTGGCCGGGGCGCGCTTCACCGAGGGACTCCACCTCGAACACGTCGGCAAGCCCGTGCCGAGCCTGGACCACATCAACATGACCGTGGCCGTGCTGCGCGGCGTGGGCGTGGCGGTCGACGACTCGGTGCCGAACCACTGGGTTGTCTCCCCCGGCCCGATCCGCGCCTTCGACGTCCGGATCGAGCAGGACCTCTCGAACGCCGGACCCTTCCTCGCGGCGGCCCTGGCCACCGGCGGCACCGTGCGGATCCCGAACTGGCCCGCGGAAACCACCCAGGTGGGTGATCTCTGGCGCGGAATCCTGACCGCTATGGGCGCCACGGTGACGGTTGACGGCGGCACCCTGACCGTCAGCGGAGGGCCGGAGATCAAGGGCGGCGACTTCGACGAGACCAGCGAACTCGCCCCCACCGTAGCCGCGCTGTGCGCCCTCGCCACCGGCCCCTCACGGCTGGGCGGCATCGCCCACCTCCGCGGCCATGAAACGGACCGGCTCGCCGCCCTCGTCGCCGAAATCAACCGCCTCGGCGGCGACGCCGAAGAAACCCCCGACGGCCTCATCATCCGCCCGGCCGCGCTGCACGGCGGTGTGGTGCACAGCTACGCCGACCACCGCATGGCAACCGCCGGCGCCATCCTCGGCCTTGCCGTAGCCGGCGTGGAAGTCGAGGACATCGCAACCACGGCCAAGACCATGCCCGATTTCCCGCAACTCTGGGAAGCGATGCTGGCCCAGGGACCCGCCGCAGATGAGGACACCGCCGGTGGCACGCAGCACTGATTCCTGGGACGAGTCCGACGTCCGGATCCGGCCGAACAAGAAGGGCACCCGGCCCCGCACCAAGGACCGGCCCAGCTACGACGACGCCGTCACCGGACGCATCATCACCGTTGACCGCGGCCGCTACACCGCCGTCGTCGGCGAGGGGACCGCGGACGAACGCAAGATCATCGCGGCCCGTGCCCGGGAGCTGCGCCGCAACCCGGTGGTTGCCGGCGATTTCGTCTCCCTGGTCGGGGACGTCACCGGCGAGCCCGACACCCTGGCGCGGCTGGTCAAGATCCAGGACCGCAAGACGCTGCTGCGCCGCAGCGCCGACGACACGGACCCGATCGAACGTGCCGTCGTGGCCAACGCCGACCAGCTGGTGGTGGTGGTCGCCGCCGCCAACCCCGAGCCGCGGACCGGTTTCATCGACCGCGCACTGGTCGCCGCGTACGACGCCGGCATCGAACCGCTGCTGCTCGTCACCAAGGCCGACGTCAAGGATCCCGCCGAGCTGCTGTCCAACTACCAGCACCTCGACTTCCCCGTCATCATCTCCAAGACCGCCGACTCCGCCGCTTCCGGCATCGACGCCCGCTCCGACGAYGGGCTCTCCGCCCGGCTCGACAAGGACGCGGTATCCCAGCTGCGCGACTACCTCGACGGCAAGGTCACCGTGATGCTGGGCCACTCCGGCGTCGGCAAGTCAACCATGGTCAACGCCCTGACCGGGGCCGAGCGGGCCACGGGAGGCGTGAACGCGGTCACCGGCCGCGGCCGCCACACGTCCTCGTCGGCACTGGCGCTCAAAGTCAACGATGCCCCGGCCGGGAGCTGGATCATCGACACCCCCGGCATCCGGTCCTTCGGCCTGGCCCACGTGGACCCGGACCGGATCCTGCGTTCCTTCCCGGACCTGGAACCGGGCACCGATGATTGCGAACGCGGCTGCAAGCATGACTCCACCGCCGTCAACTGCGGGGTCGACAAGTGGGTTGCGGCCGGGCACGCGGGGCCCTCGGGACCGGCCAGGCTCGCGTCCCTGCGCCGGCTGCTGGGCACTGACCCGCGGATGGAAGCGCAGGAAACCAAGGAACTGGGCACCGTCTCCTAGCCGGACCGGCAACGGGGCGGCGGCGCCGAGCCGCGGCCTCCCGCCCGGCAGCCCGGTTTGACGGTAGTTTGGAACCATGAGCCAACCCGCTTCGAGCTACAACGATGACCTGCGCCTTGCCCATGTACTGGCAGATTCGGTCGATTCCCAGACCATGAGCCGCTTCAAGGCGCTCGACCTTCGGATCGAGACGAAGCCCGACCTCACACCCGTCACCGATGCCGACAAGTCCGCGGAAGAGGCCATCCGCGGCCAGCTCTCCCGGTCACGTCCGCGTGACGCGGTCCTGGGCGAAGAGTTCGGCAGCTCGGGCCACGGTTCCCGCCGGTGGATCATCGACCCGATCGACGGCACG
>NZ_JBFTZL010000044.1:0-23169 GCF_056406825.1 Arthrobacter sp. P1_A5
GGGCAAGGACCGCACCGGTGGGAACCATCAGCCACGGGGCGTCGTAGACGTGCTGGGAAGCGCCCTGGATCATGCCGCCCCAGCTGGGTTGCGGGATGGGCGGGCCGAAGCCGATGAACGCCAGGCCGGCCTGGATCAGCATGCCGACAGCGAAGATGAGGGCGGACTGGACCACGATGGTGTTGGTCAGTCCGGGCAAAACGTGGCGGAGGCTGATCCCCAGGGTGCTGACGCCGTCCACCTTGGYCGCGTCCACGTACAGCTGGGACTGGAGCGACTTGGCCTGGCCCAGCATGACGCGGTAGATGCCGGCGGAAATGAGGACGCCCAAGATGGCCATGATCAGCGGGATGTTGGTTCCCACGGCACCGATAACTGCCAGGATGATGACGGTGCCGGGCAGCGACATCATGACCTCGGTGACGCGGCTGATCCCTCCTTCCGTCTGGCCTCTGCCGGCGGCCACCATGGCCAGGGCGGTTCCGAGCACGACGCCGACAATCACCGTGATCAGTGAGGTTCCCAGGGTGCCTGCGGCGGCAGCGAAGATGCGGCTGAGGAGGTCCCGGCCGAGTTCGTCGGTGCCGAGCCAGTGCGCGGCGGTGGGACCGGACAGGACAGCGGTGAAGTCCTGGTCCTCCGTTTTGTAGGGTAGCCACCACTGGGCAGTCAGCGAGGCAACCACCAGGGCTGCCAGCCATACGACGCCGGCCACGCCGCCGGGCGAGGCGAAGAGCCGGCTTGCGGAAATTTTGCTGAAGGCGGCCCGCTGGCCGGACTTGGGCTGCACAGCTGCGGCAGCCGTGGCTGGCGCACTGTCGGCAGGAGCGGGGGCGACGTTGGGGATCATGAGGCACGCAACTTCGGGTCGAGGAACTTGGTGGCGAGTTCCAGCACGAGATTCACGGCCACCACCACGACGGTGGCGATGACCACCACGCCCTGGACGGCGGGAGCGTCGTGGGTGCTGACGGAGGTCTGGACGGCCTGGCCCAGGCCGGGCATGGCGAAGAGCTGCTCCGCGATGACGGAGCCGCCGAACAGGCCGATGAACTGCAGCGCGATGCCGGCCACGATGGGGAGGCTGGCGTAGCGCAGGGCGTGGATGTAGAGGATTTTCCAGGTCGGTGTGGCCGTGGCACGCAGCGTCCGGATGTGCTCCTGCTGCAACGCCTCAAGCATCGAGGCCCTGGTCTGGCGGGCGATGAAGGCCGCGCCGCCTACGGCAAGCGTGATGACAGGAAGGGCCAGGGACATGCCCCAGTCCTGCGGTGAGACTTCGAACGGCACGTAGCCGGTGGCGGGAAAGACCGAGGACTGCACGGCGAACAGGTACACAAAGATGATGCCGATCCAGAAGGCAGGCAGGGCCACGGCCAGGCCGCAGATCCCGCCCACGATCCGGTCCACCAGGCCACCGCGGACCGCCGCGCTCACGCCCAGGCCGATCCCGAGGATCGCGCTCAGGACGGTGGCGCCAGCCGCGAGTGATGCCGTCACCGGAAGCCTGTTGCCCAGGTCCGCGCTAACCGAGCGGCCATCGATCAGGGACGTGCCGAGGTTGCCCTGGACGGCGTCGCCGAGCCAGCGGAAGAACTGGGCGAGGAGAGGATCGTTCCAGCCGAGCCGCCCGTTGACCTCGTCAATCGCTTCTTGGGAGGCACCGGCGCCGAGCGACACAGCGCCGGGGCTGCCGGGCATCGCGTGCACCAGCAGGAATGCCAGTACCGCGACCACCAGCACGGTGGCCAGCGCCATCAGCAGACGCTTGGTGATGAATAGTGCCATGGTGACCTCCATCGGTCAGGACCTGCCGGACGGCTGCCCGTTCCAGAGTCGGGGTGGCCGTCCGGCAGGTTCGGTGATCAGCTAGCCGGTGCGTAGGACGAGAGAAGCGGGTAGGCGTTCGAACCTGCGAACTTCACCTGCTGAACCTTCTTGGTGTTGTAACCCTGGTTGGTGAGTGACTCATAGAGCGGGATCATCCAGCCGGATTCCACCAGGCGGGTGTTGAGCTTGGTGAGGGCGGTCTTCTTGGCGGCGTCGTCCTTCGCGGCCGCGGCTTCGCCCGTAGCCGCAGTCAACTGCTCATCGGAGGCCTTCTGCACATTGGTGAAACCGTTCAGGACCACCCCGTACATCAGCCCCACCGGGTTGTCCCAGCCGAGTGCGGCGTAGCCGAGGGGCGTGGTCGCGACTGCCGCAAAGGCTTCATCGGTGGAGGACGCCATCTTAATGTTCATCTTGATTCCGACGGCGGCCAGATCCTTCTGGACGGCCTGCAGGTCCGTCTGGGTTTCAGCGCTGCCAACAATGGTGAACTCGAAGCCGTTGGCGTAGCCGGCCTCGGCCAGCAGGCTCTTGGCCTTCGCCGGGTCGTAGGCGAACTTGGTGTTCAGCTCATGGGTGAAGCCCGCGGAATCCTTGGGAAGTGCATTCCAGGCCGCGATGTCACCCTTGTGCAGTGCATCCACCAGTGACTGGCGGTTGATGGCGAACTGGAACGCCTGACGGACTTTCTCGCTGGCGAAGGCTGGAGCGGTCTTTCCGGTCTTGTCGAAGGAAACCATGGTGTGCAGCGTTCCACCGATCTGGGACACGCCGAGGCCCTTGGACTTTGCGAAGTCCACTGTGGGGGAAGTGAGCATGGCGACATCGGCCTGGCCGGAGACGAGAGCGTTGGCGCGCGCCTGGGGATCCTGGATGACGCTGAAGGTGATCTTCTGGTAGGCGTAGTTTGCGGCGTCGGCATTCTTGCCGTTCTTCACCATGACGTACTTGTTGCCCTTAACCGTGGAGGGGTCGAGCGTGTAGGGACCGGAGCCGTCCGGGGTTTTGGCGAGGCTGGCCGTATCGGCAACACCGCTCTTGCCGACAACCATGCCCATGGTGGAGGCGAGGTTCTTTTCGAACCCTGGCTGCGGCTTGGCGAACTTGATGGCCACCTGCGTGGGACTGACAACACTCACCGAAGTGATTTCCTGGGCTCCGCCCTTGGCGATTGCGGAGTAGGCGCTGAGTGCGGGGTCGCTGCGGCGGTCCAGGTTTGCCTTCACCAGAGCCGCATCCAGGGTAGCGCCGTCCGTGAAGATGACGCCTTCCTTGAGGGTCAGCGTAAGGACCGTGTTGTCCGCGCTGTAGCTGAACTCCTTGGCCAAGCCCGGTCCAACGGAACCGTCCGGTTGCAGGGTCATGAGGTTTTCGTAGAGGCCTTCAAAAAACTGCCGCTGCGCGTCGGCGACACGCAGCGGATCGAAGCCGAAGGAAGCGCTGTCGCTGTCGACGGCGATGGTCAATGTGTCTTTGTTGACGGCGGTTGCCGCCTGGGTCCCGCCGCCACAGGCGGTGAGCGAACTCATGAGAAGCGCCCCGGCCAGAACGGCCGCGCTCCGTCGTGCGGTGGAGTTCAGAAGTTTCATGTAGTGCGCCTTCGCATTCTTTCTCAGCAAACGGGGGTCAACATCCGTGGGGAGCCTGGCGGCCTGTATACCGATCGTCCGTGACCAGCTTCCGGGCCGTTGCGCCGGTGCCCCTCTCGTCAGATGGGTCTCGGCGACCGGCTCACTCAAGGATCACGGCGACGCCTCAAACGGAAACACGAGAATGTCATTGATTGGAAAAGTATTGTGGTGAGGGTCACTCCGGACGGGTCTCGAATGGACGCGCAATGTCCGCGGGACCAGCGATGAGTCTTTCAACCAATGAAAACGGCCGCCCTCCCCTGGCATTGACCGCGGAGGATGGACAGTCAGCCCATGCACAGTCGCTTGGCGCTCAGATCGAAAGGAACCAGATGACCGACTCTTTTGCCTTCCCGCACGATTTCCTGTGGGGCCTCGCCACGGCAGCCCACCAGGTCGAGGGAAACAATGTCAACAGTGACTGCTGGTTCCTGGAGAGGCTCCCCGGAACGATCTTCGCCGAACCGTCCGGGGACGCCGTCGACCACTACCACCGGTACCGCGAGGACATTGCCCTGATCGCCGACCTGGGGTTCACGAGTTACCGCTTCTCCTTGGAGTGGGCCCGCATCGAGCCCGAGGAAGGCTACTTCTCGGTGGCGGAACTCAACCATTACCGCCGCGTGCTGGAGGCCTGCCATGAGCACGGGCTCATCCCGGTAGTCACCTTCCATCACTTCACGTCACCCAGGTGGCTCCTGGCGGCCGGCGGCTGGGAGGACCCGCAGACCCCCGAACGGTTCGCCCGCTACTGCGACCGGGCCATGAGGCACCTCGGCGATCTCATCGGCGTCGCCTGCACCCTCAACGAGCCCAACCTCCCGTGGCTCCTCAAGGAACTTGGCCTGGGCGGCGAGGCCCCCGAACGCAGGGCAGAGGTGCCGCTGTGGGCGGCCGCGGCAGACCGGCTCGGGATCGACGCAAGCCGCGTGGCACCCTTCCAGTTCACGGTCTCCGAGGCTGGCTTCGACATCAAGCTTGCTGCACACCGGCAGGGCCGGGCCGCCATCAAGGCGATCCGGCCGGAGCTCCCGGTCGGGTGGACCCTGGCCAACACCGACATCCAGGCAGCCGAAGGCGGCCAGGACCGGGCGGACAGGATCCGTCGAGAGGTCAACGAACGCTTCCTCGTGGCGTCCCGCGACGACGACTTCGTGGGGATCCAGACGTACGGCCGGACGGTCTTCGGTCCGGACGGGGTGATGCCGGCCCCCGAGGGAGCCGCGACGAACCAGATGGGCGAGGAAATTTACCCCGAGGCCCTCGAAGCGACCATTCGGGAGGCAGCCAGCGTCGCCGGCATCCCTGTCATCGTCACGGAGAACGGCCTGGCGACCGACGACGACTCTCAGCGACTGGCCTACCTCCGCACGGCGGTCGCCGGCGTGGCGTCCTGCCTGGCCGACGGCATCGATGTCCGCGGCTACATCGCCTGGACAGCCTTCGACAACTTCGAGTGGATCTTTGGCTACGGTCCGAAGTTTGGACTCATCGCGGTGGACCGGGCCACGCAGGAACGGACCCCGAAGGAGAGTGCCAAGTTCCTCGGCAGCCTTGCCGGGACGCGGGTGACTGCGTCCGTTTGAACCAGCGCCGGCGCAGTCGACGCCCCACCCCAACAGTGCCGCAGCCATGGAGTACCGGCTAGGAGTTTCATTGGGCGAAACACTATTGTGGTGGGGGTCACTGGCGACGAACTAGGAACGGTCTGAAATGACAGCAGCCCAGGAAAGGGATCCGGACAGCGCCGGGCCCGGAACCCCCGCTCCCGCGCGCGGCAAGCGGCCCAAACAGGGCGAACCGGTGATAGACCGGGCCCTGAGCCTGCTCGCCGTCTTCACGGACCGCCGCCGGGCGCTGACCCTGTCAGAGATGGCCCGTTTTGCGCAAATGCCCGCCCCGACGGCGTTGCGCCTCATTGCCCGGCTGGTCGCCTGGGGCGCTCTGGAACGGCTCGACGACGGACGCTACGTTGTGGGCGTCCGGCTGTGGGAAATAGCGTCCCTCTCCCCGAGGGGCCACGGGATCCGCGAAATCGCGTTGCCCTACCTTGAGGATCTCTTCGAGGTGACGCGCCATCACGTGTTGTTGGCCGTGCGGGATAAAGACCAGGCCGTCCTGATCGAACGGCTTTCCTCCAAGCAGGCCACGGAAGTCGCCTACCGGGTGGGCGGCCGGCTCCCCCTGCGCTCCACGGCCGTCGGCCTGGTCCTGATGGCCGGCTCGGACGCGGCATTCCAGGAAAAGATCCTCAGGGAACCCGCGGAAACTGAACCGGGCGTGGCTCCCATGCCGGAGGGCCAGCTGCGGCGCACCCTGTCCGACGTCCACCGGACGGGGATTGCCATGATCCGCCGGTCCGCGCCGTCCCTGACTGTTTCCGTGGCGGCGCCCGTCTTTGATGCCCAGGGCACGGTGGTGGCCGCACTGTCGATCGTGGTACCGGACGGGACCACCCCGCCCAACGTCCTGGCTCCGGCGGTGATGGCCACCGCGAGGGCAGTCTCACGAAACCTTGGCTACCGGGCTGCCCTGGCCGAGGACGTCCGGACTCTGTCGGACGGCTGACCGCGGACCTGCCAACCACCGGCCCTGCCAACCAGTGGAAAGGCCGCCGCGGCGTTGGGATCAAGGCTCATCATGTTGAACCTGCGGGGCATGGGGCTCCCCGGCCCCCCGCCTGCTTCCGCGAGCCCTTGACACGCCCGGTGGCGGCGTCTAGGACTGGCCTTGTCCCGTCCAAACCAGCCTAGGAGTTGTTATGGCCACCACGCCCTACGGAATCGTGCACTTCTTCCCGGGAGGCACCAAGGAACAATACGAGGCGTCGCTTGCAGCCGTCCATCCGGGCGCGGGGCTCCTGCCCGAGGGTCAGATCTTCCACGCCGGCGGGGCATCCGAGGGTGGCTGGACGGTCATGGCAGTCCACGAATCGAAAGAAAGCTGGGAAAAATTCCGGGACACGATCCTCCTGCCCCGGATGCAGGCGGGTATTGAGGGCGGCTTCGCCGCTCCGCCCGAAGAGACGGTGATCGACCTCTACAAGGTTCTGCCCTAGCAGCAGGTAAACCGCACGCCACTTCAAACGGCGCGCCCGTACCAGTCGAGTACACGCAACGCGCGGAGGGTGTTCCACCGGCTGGACCGGCCGTCACCGTCATCAACCGGGAAATGGACGATCCCGGGATGCGTGTTTTCGAGCAACCAGGTCCCGTCGGGCTGCTCCTTTGACCGGAGCACCTCCACGGCTTCGGCCACGCGCGGGTCCGGAGGCTCTCCCGTCGAACGGAAGTACTCCAGGGCACGGAGCACGTCGTAGTGCCAGCGGGTCGGAAAGGAGAACGTCAGCCAAGCCGGGTCTATGACCGCGCCGGTGCTCTTGCGTCGGAACAGGCCCCGCTCCAGCAGATACTCCTCGCCCCGGCGCCGCGCGTCCACGGACTGCGCCGAGCCGCCCGTGACCCGTTCGTGGGCCAGGAGGCCCTCGAGGACGTTGATCGTCGTGGCGGCCGAGGACACCACGGCGCCGGACTCCGCCCAACAGTTCCACCCGCCGTCGCCCAGTTGCCCGCTGACGAGCCGGGAGACGACGCCGTCGACGTCCTGATCAAAGTACGCGCCGAGCGCCACTGTCATTCCGTTGATGCACGGCTCCACCTCGCCTTGGAAATACGGCTGGCCGCCCTCCTCCCAGCGGCAGTTGTCCCTGACCAGCGCTATGGTCTGGCGCATCTGCTCACTTCGCGGGTCGATCCCGAAGTCACGCAGCAGGAGCAAGCTGTACGTTGTGGCGGTCCACGGCTGGGGGACGCGGTCCCAACCTGTGTCACCGCCGGCATCATCCGCACCGCCGCCCTCGGCACGGCCGCTCTCGGCACAGCCGCCGTCGGGGCGGTCGCCCTGGGCGGGGAAATATGCGCCATGCGCCCATTGGCCGTCCTCGTCCCGCAATGCCAGCAGGCGGGCACCCCAGCCTTCGGTCGCTACCCGCGCGCGCTCTGCGGTAACGGCCTCGGGCGCGGCGTTGCTGAGATCCTGCAACACCTGCCACCGAAGGGAAGGATCTGAATCCATCAGCCAGTCCAGGACGGTCATACGCCGATGGTAGCCCTCCCGGCTCGCTGGCATCGGACGCTCAGGAAGCCTTCGGCCGGATCACCAGGACAGGGCACGGAGAGTGGCTGGCCACCTGGGCGGAGACCGATCCGATGTGCAGCCCGGCGAAACCGCCGTGGCCGCGGGAGCCGACGATCACCAGGTCGGCTTCCCGTGCGGCCTCAAGTATTGCCGAGGCCGCTGAGTCGTTTTTGATGGACCGCGTCACGACATTGACACCCACTGCGGATTTCGCCGCCTCGGCGCCCAGCGCTTCAGCCTGCTGCTCCGGTGAGTCCTCCGCCACGATTTCGCCTGCCGCCGTTTCCAGCATCGCCGGATACCACGCCATTGGCGCCTTGTTCCAGACGGTCAGGACCCGGAGCTCCGCATTGCGGTACCGGGCCTCTTCAACACCCCACGCCAGGGCCTCATGTGATTGCTTCGAGCCGTCAAATCCGATCACGATCACAAAGGGATCAACTTTTTTCATGGTTCCAGACTTTCACTGCCGGTTTGCGGCGGCTAGGGGCCTCTGACCCCATCCGGGACCGGTGCCTCACCGCGAAGGCCATCAAGGCTGCCGCGGGGTTCAGACGATGCCACGCTTGGCGGCCGTCTTGAGCGCGTCGCGCCTGCTTACCGCCCCGAGTTTGCGGTAAATGGACCGTTCGTGGGTCTTGACCGTGTTCACGGAAATGTACAACGCCTCGGCAATTTCAGCAGCGGTCATGATGGAGCGCATGTAGGAAAGGACTTCGCGTTCGCGCTCGGTCAGGTTCCAGTAGGACTGCGCACGAAGGCGGGTCTCACCCTGTGYCTCGCGTGCCATCAGCGCTGCRATGAACGACTCGTGCGCTGTGCCCCATACAGCGTGCTCCACGAGCAGATCCGCCAATTCCTCTCTCCGTTCGGCGAAAGGACGCAGGACGGTTTCAGGCTCGGCACGGAGGACAGCATGTTCAATCCGCTCGTGTGCCGCCGCGGCATCTCCGGCTCCATGGGCCATGATCGCCTCGGTCAGGCTCAGGCAGGTGTCGATATATGAGCTGCCGCGGCGTTCGGCCAGTGACTCGGCACAGCGTTGCGAAGCGGCGGTGTCACCTTCGCGACGCAGCAACTCCGCCAGCAGCGTATCCGCCAATGCGCCGWGCCCCCCGGCACCCAGTGGTTGGACGGTCCGCAAAGCTCCGTCCCGGTCGCCCCTGGCTTCGGCAATTTTCGCTACCGCGATGGTCTCCAGGGCATTCCATGACACGGCGTACCGTCCCCGCCCGTGAAAGGACTCCAGCGCCGCACCGGAGTCGGCCAGGCGGGGCAGGTCGCCGGCGGCGCAATCAACCAGGACCCGATAGATGGCGCTGAGCGGACCCGTCGGTAACAGCTCGCTGCCCAATCGCTGTGCTTTGGTAAGACAGGTCCGCGCAGCCTTCAGATCATCATTCCAGTAGCACGCGATGCCCCGGGCCAGCCAGGCCGGAGCCATCCGTTGCCGCGAATTCCAACCCAGCGCCTCTCCCCGTTCCAACGCCGCCGTGCCAAGTTCGTCGGCGCTCGCGAGGTTACCGGCGATGGCGTGAGCCAACGCGAGCTCGGCCTGGGCGCAGATTTCCACGGCTTCCAGCTGTTCCGGGTTGCCCGTGGCCGCCGTTGCCTGGAGTAGCGCCGTCGCAAGTTCGCCGGTGCGGTGCAGCCGGAACTCTGCCTGGGCCAGCAGGAAGAGTCCTGTCGAGAAGGAGCTGGAGCGCCCATCGCCTGAAATGTCCGTCGTCGTCTGGCCGTCGTCCGTCTCGGTGTGCGGGTCCAGGCGGCCGTCGGCAGGCAACGGCTCGTAGAGCGCCCGGTAACTCTCCAGTCTCCGGCGTCGAATTGCGTCCAGCGCGAAGGTCCGCGACAGCGCCCGGTCGGTGAGCTCGGCTGCGGCGGTGCCGTCGCCGGAAAGGGCACGGCAGACCGAACGGATCATCAGGATCTCCGGATCCTCGCCCCACGGTGCGGGGAGATCCAGGCACAGCCGTTCAAGGGTCTGCACGTCGTTTCCGAGCAGGAATTCGAGCCAATGGGCGCCGAGGGAAATCACGGCTTGCCGGGGTGCGCTTCCTTGCAGCGCCTGGGCGACGCCCTCGACGACGTCGACGTCCTGGTAGTACCTCGCCGCCACGCGGTGCAGACGCTCGGCGAGCAGAGGGTCGCGCCGCTGCAGGATGCGCCGGCACTGCGCCGCGAAGAGGGAATGCCACCGGAACATCGATTCGCCCGCACGGTATTCGTGCTCCTCGATGAAGAGCCCGTTACGGAGGCATTCCTCAAGCAGCACGCCGCCGCGGGGACGGCCTTCGAGTTCGACGGCGAGCCGGCGGCCGAGCCAGTCGCTGGTAGTGGCCCTGAGAATGAATTCGGCCAGCGACGGTTCGATCTGGTCGAGGATCTCTTCTGCGACGTAGTCGGCGAGCGGGACGTGCGTCGGCGCGGAGCCTGGCGTTGCGAGCGGCACGTTGCGCGCCTGCGCCAACGTGACCAGGCTGGCGTGGACTGCCACAGGCCAGCCGGCAGTCATCTTCCAGAGCGACCCGGCGTCGAACGTTTGATCCTGCCCCAGCGCACTGGCGAACTGGGCAACTTCCTCCCGCGTGAAGGCCAGTTCGGCGGCGCGAAGTTCACCCAGTCCCTCGCCGTACCGGAATCTTTCGAGCTGGATGGACGTATGGCCGCGTCCCGAGAGGACCAGCCGCAGTGAGGGGGGTGCCGATGCTGCGAGCACCCCGACGATTCCGTTCGCCAGCCCAGGTCCGGCCAAATGGACGTCATCGATCACCAGGACAATCGGTTCGGTGAGGTGCTCGAGTGCCCCGAGGAGAAGGTCGTAGGAAGCCGCCCGGTCATGGGCAAGGCTCGGGTCAAGAGCCAGGAGGGCGTCGGTTCCGGGCAACGGCAGTTTGCTCGCCGCGGACTGGATCGCCCCAACGACACCGTGAAACAGCCGCGCGGGCTGCGTGTCGAACCGGTCAAGTGACAGCCATGCGCACGGCAGAGCGCACTTGCGGACCCAATCACCCAGGAACGTGGACTTGCCGTAGCCGGCCGGGGCCGCAACGAGGGTCAGGCGGTGCGAATCTGCGGCCGCGGACAGGGCGCTTTCCAGACGTGGACGCTCCAGCGCTCCGAGACCGCGCACAGGCGGGCGGATCTTGAACTGTGGGCCCGGTACCCATTCGGCTTCTAGCCTATCTCTCACATTCCACATGCTAGGTGGGGGCAAAAGGGCACCAACAGGGCGCAAAGACCCCTTGTGCGCCGCTCCATAGCGCGACAATACGGCGATTAGGACGACCCGATTGCGGCACGGCACGAATTGGGTGCCCGGCTGTATCATCAGTCATGCCTATGAAGCACGGCAGCCCGACAGACCCGATTTTCCTTCATGACCTCGACAAGGCCGACCGCAGGCGGGTCATTATTTTCGCGATTGCACGTCTCATCGCATTTTCGGTTGTGGTCCTCGCCCTGTATTTCTTTATTCCCGTCGGGGGATTCAATGACGCCGATCCCGCGGCCGCCTGGATCCGCCTGGCGGGTGTCGTGCTGGTCTTTTTCGCAGTCTTGGCAATTCAATTGCGGCTGATACTCGTGGCGCATATTCCGAGGGTTCGGGCGGCCGCGGCTGTCGCCGAAACCCTGTTGATGTTTTTGTGTCTCTTCGCGCTCCTTTACACATCAATGTCGATCACATCTGCGGCGGCGTTTAGCGAGCCCCTGAGCCGAACCGATGCCCTTTACTTCACCACTTCCACGTTTGCCACCGTCGGGTTCGGGGATATTACGCCGGTAAGCCAGCTGGCGAGGGGTGTCGTGTCCGTCCAAATGATTGCCGATTTAGGTGCACTCCTATTGATCGCAAAAGTCGCGTTCTTCGCGGCCGGGCGGCGTCTGGGCGGCGAATCCTGAATCCGCCGCCGTCATCACCCAAAACGGATGACAGCGGGCCGGCCGGCTGAAATTTCGCGGGCAGTGCCGGGATTCGGTGCGCCACTCTGCACGTCCGACGCGCGGCCTCCAGCCCGTAGGGACGGCCGTGGCCGGCCCTTCCCCGGCGTGACAGATCACCCTGTGTGGGTGGGGCTGGACCGGCACGCCGAGTGAACAATGAAAATAGCCGTGAAATGCCCAGCCGCGGAACACAAGCTAAGGCGGATCCCCTCATGTCGCTGAACGATCAGCCCGCTGGCCCCGCTAGCCCGGAACAGGAAGAAATTCTGCGGTTACGGGCAGAAGTTGCCCGTCTCCAGCAGGAACGGGACACTGCCCGCAAGGCCCCGCCCAGGCCGGCCGTGCGGCATACGGGGCTGGCCCGGCGCATTGTGGCAATCGTGCTGGTGGTTATCACTGGCCTGTTGGCCTTCGCGACAGTTCCGGCCCTTTACCTGCGCAGCGAAGTCATCGACACCGATCGCTACGTCGCCACCGTCGCACCGTTGGCCTCGGACCCTGCGATCCAGGCCGAAATCGCCGACAAGGTCACCCAACAGATCACCGACGCCGTGGATTTCCAGACCATCACGCGCGATGCCCTGAACGAGCTCGCTAAAACGGCGCCCCGCGTGGCGGCCGTGCTCACCGGGCTGGCCCCGATGCTTGCGGAGCAGACCAAAACGCTCATCCATACCGCCGTTGCCAGATTCGTTGCGACACCGCAGTTCCAGGACCTTTGGATCCAGGTGAACCGGGTCGCGCACCAGGGGCTGGTCAACCTTGCCACGGGAAGTACGGGAGGCACGGTCAGTATTGATGAGAACGGCACGGTGTCGATTTCCACGAAAGAGATCATCGCCCGGGTCAAGACTCTCCTTGTCCAGCAAGGGGTGGATATCGCCTCGAGGATCCCGGAAGTTGACGCGCAGATCGCCCTGTTCCAGTCGCCTGAACTGGTCCGTGCCACGGAAACCATCCGGACCCTGGACCGGCTCGGCCCAATACTGGCGTGGCTGACGGTGCTCAGCGCCGTGGGCGCCATTGCCGTTGCCCCCCGGGGCCGGAGACGGAGCACGACGAGCGGCGTGGGGTTAGCCGTGGCGGTGTCGATGGCGGTGCTGGCGCTGTCCCTTGTGATCGGGCGAAGCTACGTCCTGAACTCGATTCCGACGAGTGCTGTCTCCCCAGCGGCGGCAGAAAGCCTGGTCGAGGCGCTCTTGGTACCGCTGCGCACCAGCCTGCGCCTGGTCTTCGTCGTCGGACTGCTGATCGCCCTGGCAGCATTTCTGGGGGGCCACTCGCGTCCCGCGGAGTATGTCCGGCACGGCCTGGCGACTGCGGGCGACTACATCACCGGCAAGATCGGCGGCGGCCAGGCCAAGCCATGGCAGCTCTGGTTGGCCCGCTACCGGCGGATCATCGAAGCCACCGTCGTCGGCATCGCTGTGCTGGTGCTGATCTTCTGGCAGGACCCGACGGCGGCCGTCGCCATCTGGACGGCCGTCCTGGCCGTGCTGGTCATTCTCGTGGTCGAACTGCTGTGCCGGCCGGCCGTAGCCGGCGTGCCGGGCGCCGAACCCGGAGGCGAGCCGGGCATCGAGCCCGGCGGTGAGTCCAGTGTCGAGTCCGGCACCGAGCCAACCGGTGAGCCGGTCACGGCGGGCGGCCCTCCCGATGACACGTATCCCACGACTCCCATCCCCCGGGCGCCCGACGCCGGAGGAACCGGCGCGTGAAGGGCCGGCGGCGGGACCGGACCACCGGTTAGCGCCGCACCAGCCGGTGCTGCACGGCAGCGGCACCCGTCGCAGACGCTGAGGGGGGCACCGCCGCCGGCACTAGGGGGCGGTCGGCGTGAACGGGAACAGGTCCTCGCCGGCGCCGTGCACCACCACGCAGGTGGCCTCGGGTACTTCCCGCCACGCCCCGCGGAGATCCCCCAGCGGTTCGGAGACGACCAGGCGCGCGTTGTCCGCCAGGTCATGAAGCAACGGGTTCTCCGGGTACTGGACGCGAAGGGTCGCGACGTCGGTGCTGTGGAACAGCGACCGGGACTGCCGTTCACTCGAGTAGCGGAACGCCCAGGTGGTGTCGCCGTCGGTCGTGGCCACTGTCATCTGGATTGGCTGCTCGATCCCGTGGCGCCGGCCGACGTCTTCAATCAGTCCAACCGCGGCAGCTACGGCCGCCCTCGGGTCCTGCTCCAGCCCGAAGGTCAGGGCGAGGAAGAAGAAGAGCTCTGAGTCCGTGGCTCCCTCGATCAGCGGAAAGAGCGATGGCTYAACGGCCATGGCCAAGTCGCGCTTCACCGTCGGGAACTCCCGGATGAGTCCGTTGTGCATCCACAGCCAGCTGCCGTGGCGGAATGGATGGCAGTTGGTCTGTTGGACCGCCGATCCGGTCGAGGCCCGAATGTGCGCGAAGACCCGGCCGGCCGACGCCTGGGCCGACAACTCGCGGAGGTTGCGGTCATTCCACGCGGGCTCCGTGCTGTGGAACAACCCGGGATACGGCGCGGATCCGTACCAGCCCACGCCGAAGCCGTCCCCGTTGGTGGTTTCAACGCCCATTCGAGCGTGCTTGCTCTGCATCACGAGCGAGTTGGTCGGTTTGTACAACAGCTCCTCCAGTTGCACCGGCGAACCCGAATACGCTAGCCAACGACACATGGCATCCTCCCTCAGTTGTGGACTGCAGTCCATCACGGCGACGGAGCGGGCACATCATCACCCCGGGGTGATTCGGGCCGCGGGGTGGGAGGCAATGGGGTCCCACCCGTGTTCGATAGTTCCGGCGTCGCGTCCCCGCTGGTCAGCGGCGTGCCTGGCATGGGGAGCGGCGTGAAAGGATCACCCGCGGCGGKTGACGCGCAAGCGGGCCCCTCACCCAACACTGGTGGTACCTGCCAGTGATTGGGCTGCCAGGCGAAAGCCCATGGAGAGGCGAGTCCAATGTCGACACCAAAACCAGTCCTCGCGCGAATGTCTGCGCTCGGGGCGGCAGTTGCGCTGCTCGCCGGCTGCGCCACCTCGGGACCCAGCAACAGCCCCAGCGCGAGCCCGACGGCGAGCGTTTCACCGGTTTGCGCTGCGGCCACTGGCTTTTCAACAGCCCTGACGAATTTCAAGGACTCCCTCAAGCCAGGCGCCACGATCGGCCAGATCCAGGCGGCCCGTGATCAGGTGCGGAAGAGCTACGACGATCTGGTCAACGCGGCCAGCGACGCGGCCAAAGATCGGGTGGATGCCGTTAAAGCTGCCCAACAGAAGTTCACCTCCGCTGTGAACTCCGTTCCCGACGACGCCACCCTGACGCAGGCGGCCAACTCGCTCAAGGACGAAGCCGCGAACGTGCAGGCCGCCATCAGCGATCTCTCGAATGACGCCAAGTGCTAGCCCGGGTCTTCCGGGATATCCGCGGTGAAACCCATTCCCATCCAAGGCTGCGTTCGTAGGCGACGCCGCACCAAGCGAAAGTAGGGAAGCCAAAATGAATTTCTTCGAGAACTTTTGGGATATTCTCTGGTGGTTGTTCATCTTCTATGCGATTATCGCCTTCCTGTATGCAGTGTTCATGGTGATCGGCGACCTCTTCCGCGACGACGAACTCAGTGGCTGGTGGAAAGCCGTCTGGATCGTCCTTCTGGTCTTCATACCGTTCCTGACCGTGCTGGCATACATGATTGCCCGGGGCAAGGGCATGGCGGAGCGGTCAATGGCGCGGGCCCGTAAATCCCAGCAGGAAACCGATGCCTACATCCGCAGTGTCGCCACGGCCAGCCCCACCGAGGAGATCGCGAAAGCCAAAGCACTCATGGACGCGGGAACCATCAGTGCAGAGGAGTTTGCCCAGATCAAGAGCAAGATCGTCGTCTGACTCCGGGTTGAGGCGCGAGGAGCAGGCCTGGCCAACTCGCTATTCATGAGGCCATGAGGCTTCTAAGATATGGCTAGGCTGAACCAAGGAGGGCTCATGGAGCCGGAACCATCGGAATCCAATCGTTCGGCCCTCCCCCGCACCGTAATAATCCTGCTCGCCCTGGCCAGCGCGACGATTGCAGCGTTCGGCCTCGGCGCGATCCAGGGAATAGTCACCCCCGTCTTTTTTGCCTTCGTGCTGACGCTTTGTGTCCATCCGCTGCGCCGCTGGATGCAGGCACGGGGAATTTCCCGGGGCATCGCCACCGGGACCACCATCGCGGCTGTCTTCGGATTGCTGACCGCCTTCGCCGCAGTCCTGATTGCCTCACTCGCCCAGTTCTCCGCGTTGCTGCCGCAATACGCCCCCCAAATGGCCGAGTTCGGCGCAAGGATCTCCGCGATGCTGGAATCTGTAGGATTTGGCCCGGAGCAAACCCAGGCAGTCCTGAACGGGTTTACGCCGGGCCGCATCGTCGGGTTCCTCGGCGGCCTCCTGGGAAACGTCGCAAGCCTGGTGACCAGCCTCGTGATCATCCTGACCATGCTCATTCTTATGGCGATTGACGGCTCGCGCGTGCCGGCGCTCTTGATTCACCTGAACTATCACCGGCCGGCACTGGTTTCAGCGCTCAACGGCTTCGGAACCGGTGTACGCCGCTACATGGTCGCCACCACAGTCCTCGGAATCGCGCAGGGGTTGTTCAACTGGCTGGTTCTGGTCATCCTGCAGATCCCCGGCGCCCTGCTCTGGGGGCTGCTGTCTTTCATCTGCAGCTTCATCCCCAACATCGGGTATTTCATCGCCATCATCCCACCGTTGTTCTTCGGCTATCTCACCGGGGGCTGGCCGACCTTCGTGGCAGTCATCATCATCTATGGCGGAATCAACAGCATCATCCAGTCGATCATCCAGCCGAAATACGTGGGCAACGCGGTGTCGCTGAGTGAGACGTTGACCTTCTTCTCCGTCCTCTTCTGGGCAGTGGTCCTGGGTCCTGTGGGCGCCGTCCTCGCCGTTCCCCTGACGCTCTTGTTCCGAACCATCCTGCTCGATTCCGACCCGACACTTTCATGGTGGCGGCCGTTGACGGGCGACAATAAGGACCTCGAACTGCTCATCAAGGAAGAAGACAAGGCGATCCGGGCACGCCGCGGACGACTGAAGACGGGCCGCCCGGACACCGGAAGCGGGCCGAAGGCATGACATGCCGTCGGGGTGCTGCCGGGGGAAGGTGAGGGGAGCATGCTGAGCACTCTCAGCAGCCTGGCTCTCTTCGCCCTGGCCGGGGCTCTCAGCACAGTGCCTGTCAGCGTGACGATCATGATTCTGCTCTCGCCAAGTCCGCGCCGCGGCGCCCTTCCCTTCCTGATCGGCAGCCTCGCGGGTTCGATCGTGGTCGTGGGCCTGGCGGCGGTCGGGCTGCAATTCCTGCCCGTCAAACCGCCGCGCCTGCGTAAGGACGAATGGGTGGCACAGTTCGCCATTGTGATCGGCGCGCTTCTGGTTGCGTACGCCGTGTACCTCCTCGTGAGCAAGGGCGGCCGGGACAACGCCATGCTTGGCAAGATGAAGTCGCGGTTCCGCTCGGCCCGGCCCTGGGAATTCGTCGTCCTGGGCCTTGGCTTTAACCTTCGCCCGAAGGCACTCCTGCTGGCCGTCACCGCCGGTGCCGTGATCGGTGTCCAGGAACTGCCGCCGCTGCCAAGCAGCCTGCTTGTCCTCGCCTACGCCGCCGTGGTCCAGTCAGCCGTCATCATTCCGGTCGCTGTGTGGCTGCGCTCCCCCGAACGGGCCCAAGTGCCTTTGACCGCCCTGTTCAATTGGCTGCAGCGCAATGGCCGCAGGATCGCAGCGATCGCGACGCTGACGATTGGGATCTTCCTCGTGGGCTACAGCCTTCTCCAGCTCTGATCGGACTACCCCGARACCACGCGCCTCGACGGATCCCGGGGAACTTCGCTGTCAGGGGTGCACCTGGACGCTCGCCGCTGTGGACTTCAGCCCAGGACGCTCCCCTCGCCGGTGCCGGCGGGCTTGGGGTCAGGGATCCGAATCATGCGGAACGAAGTACCCAGCCCGGCAAGGCCGGCAAGGATCGGGACGAACAGTGCAATCTGGAGGGCCAGGGGCCGTGCCTCCGTGTTGATGCGGATGATTTCGTTCTGGATGTCCTCCGGCTGGCCGGCGATCTGTTCCTGGAGTTGCGCGTCGCTCATCACCTGGGCGTCGTCTTCCAGTACCGTCGCGACCTGCTGCTTGTCGTCGGGCGGGAGGACCGTGCTGGCATCGGACAAGCCGATGAAGATGGTCGAGAGCGATGCCAGCATGATGCCGCCGGCGAACGCAAGTCCGAAGGACAAGCCGAACGATCCCGCGGCCGAGTTCACGCTGGCGGCCTCGCTGACCCGCTCGTCCGAAATCGGGGACAAGGTGTAGTTGTTGAGCTGGGATACCAGCAGCCCCAGGCCAAAGCCTGAAATGATCAGCGGGATCAGCAGCCACCAGCCGGAGTCAGCTCGCGGCACGATTGGGACCAGCACCAGCAAACCCGCGATCAGAAACAGAAAGCCCCAACGTATGAGGCTGGCCGGGCGCCGCCTCCCGGACCTCTTCCCGACGATCATGGCGACAGCGAACATGGTCAGCGAGAGCGGGGCGATGGACAGGCCTGACTGCATCGCGTTGTATCCGAGCACCATCTGAAGGTAGATGGGCAGCACGATCATGGTGCCACCCAGAGCGATCTGCTGGAGCATTTGTCCCGTGGCACCAAAGCGGAAGGCTTTTGCTTGGAACAGGTCCGGGTCCAGCAGCGTCGGCTTGTTGCGGCGTTTGCGCTGAAGGAGCCAGTAGACCAGGCCGCCCAGTCCGACGGCACCCACGGCCAGGAGTGCGCCCACTGCCTCGCCGCCTTCCTGCCAGACCAGGATTCCGAGCACGACGCCGCCCATGCCGACGATGGACAGAAGTGATCCGAAGATATCCAGTTCCCGGGGCCCGGTGTACGGCACGTCTTTGACGAGCTTGATTCCGGACAGGACGACCGCGATGATGAGGGCCTCGAGCAGAAAGGCGACGCGCCAGGACAGGAACGTGGTGAGGAAGCCCCCGAGCAGAGGACCGACGGCGGCGGCGATCGCGGCCGACGCGCCGACCAGGGCGTAGACCCGGTGCTGGGCATCTCCCTCGAAATTTCCGTGGATGAGCGACTGCATGGCGGGAAGGAGCAGCGAGGCGCCAAGGCCGCCGATCAGGGCCCAGCAGATGATCACCGGGAGGAGAGTCTGGGCGAGCGTCATCGCCACGGCGCCGACGGCGTAGCAGGAAAGCCCAATGACGTAGGCGCGCTTGCGCCCGATCAGGTCGCCAATCTTGCCGCCGATCAGGATAAAGGCCGCGGATACCAGCGCCTCGAGGGCGATTGTCGACTGGAGTCCGCTGACGGTCGCGCCTATGTCGTCCACCACGGCGGAGATCGATACGTTCATGATCGACGTGTCGACAACCAGCACGAACATCGCCATGGCCAGCAGCAGCGCCAGCCTTTGGTTGAACTGCACCGGCGGGGTCCCGGCGTCCTTCGGAGGGTTCATCGCGGTCCGCCTCCCACACTCGTTGGCTCGCTCGGGTCCACCACACAACCGGACATGTTGCCTCCTCTGGAGCAGACCGGGCAGTTCACGCATGAGCATGGTCCTGCAGGCACATCCCATCAGCGCCCACCGCAATGCGATGCTGATGCAAAGCTAGCGGTCCGGCCTCGAGACCGAATCATGCCCAGCGGGTGAGGTTGCTGCCCCCTTCCGCCGGCGACGAGCGGGGCTGCGCTCCAGTGTGCCCGTATTGGCCTAACGTAGAAGGCTGCCCGGGTTTCGTTCCCGGACAGAAATTCACCACCCACCGCCACAGACTGACGCCCGGAGGAAATCCCCGATGCTGGAACAACTGGCAGCCTTCGTGCTGACCTGCTTGGTCGTAGTGGTGGTGCCCGGACCTGACTTTGCACTTGTCCTCAGGAATGCGCCCCGCGGCACACGGGCGGCAACCACAGCCGCCGCCGGCATAATGGTTGGCAACACGATCCTTGCCGTGCTGGCGGTGCTCGGTGTCACGGCGCTGCTGGGGGCCTCGGAAGTCGTCGGGACCGGGATCAGAATTGCCGGGGCCGCCTACCTGCTCTACCTGGGCCTGCGCGCCTTCGCTGAGGCGTTCGCCAGAACACCCAAACCCAGCCAACCCCCGGCACCGGCAGCAGAACGCCAACGCGGCGGGAGCTCGCCTTTCGTGCAAGGAATGGTGAGCAACTTGCTCAACCCGAAAGTCGCCGTCTTCTACTTGTCGCTGTTCCCGCAGTTCACTGTCGCCCCGTTGCCGCCCCTCGCCCAGCACGCATTGATGGCGGGCATCTTCCTGCTGATCGCGTTGGCCTGGTACGTGCTGCTGCTCAGCGCGCTCAAGAAAGTGACCGGAGTCCTCGCGCGGCCCCGGACCGGCCGGATCGTTGTCGGGGGTTCAGGCGCGGTCCTGGTCGGGGTTGGCGGCACCATCCTGACTCAGACGCTGGCCTCCGCCTAGCTGCCCGGGCAGCTCCCGCGCAGCGTTCCCGGGTGTCCGAACTCCGGATCAACCCCGGGGGCGTTGATAAGCGCCCCACCGGGCGGGATGATCAGCACATGCCGGCAACCGTCACCGAAGGAGCCCGACCGTGAGCGCCGCAATCAAGACAACCGAGAAGCTGATCATCATCGGGTCCGGTCCCGCGGGGTACACCGCGGCGATCTACGCCGCCCGGGCCGGGCTCAAGCCGCTCGTCATCGCCGGTGCGGTCACTGCCGGGGGCGCTCTGATGAACACCACCGAGGTGGAAAACTTCCCCGGTTTCCCGGGCGGCATCCAGGGCCCCGAACTGATGGACGGCCTGCAGCAGCAGGCCGAAAAGTTTGGCGCGCAGGTGGTGTTCGACGACGTCACCGAGGTGCAGCTCGCCGGGCACCTGAAGTGTGTGGTCACCGCCGCCGGGGCGAGACATGAAGCGCCCGCCGTCATCCTCGCCACGGGCTCGGCGTATAAGGAACTGGGCCTGCCGGAGGAGAAGAAGTTCAGCGGCCACGGACTGTCCTGGTGCGCCACTTGCGACGGCTTCTTCTTCCGCGACCAGGACATCATCGTGGTCGGCGGCGGCGACTCGGCGATGGAGGAGGCCACGTTCCTGACCCGCTTCGGCAAATCGGTGACCGTGGTGGTCCGCAAGGGCGAACTGCGCGCCTCCCGGATCATGGCCCAGCGGGCCAAGGACAACCCCAAGATCAGGTTCGCCTGGAACTCCGCCGTCACCGCGATCCACGGCAACGGCAAGGTCACCGGAGTGACCCTGACCGACACCCGCACCGGCGACACCCGGCAGCAGGCCGCCACGGGCATCTTCGTCGCGATCGGGCACGTGCCCCGGACCGAGCTTTTGGCCGGCCAGATAGACCTCGATGCCGACGGCTACATCMAGGTCGACTCCCCTACSACSKKCACCAACCTSACYGGMGTCTTCGCSTGCGGSGACGCCGTGGACCACCGCTACCGCCAGGCCATCACCGCYGCCGGMACSGGMTGYGCSGCGGCCCTKGACGCCGAACGCTTCCTGTCCGCGCTCGAGGACGCCGACAGCATCGCCACAGCGCTGGTCGAAGAACCGACGCACTCATAGGCGAGCCTTGAAGCGGCCCTTCCCGACGGCACTCCCGGCGTCGGCACTTCCGTCGTCGGCAGGCCCCGCGGCACTTACGGGTCGGGCACTGCGCTGTCTGTTGCGGAAACTGGCCGATTCGCAGGCTCAGCCGGCGATGGCAGCGGCCGGGCCGGCAGGTTCGCCTCAAGCTGGTCGGCATCGACGGCTGCGAGGTTACGGATCAGGATGATGAGCCAGGCGAAGATCAGCGACGCGGCGATCAGCTCCACCGCGGTCAGGTTGTAGTAGCCCACCGGGAACCACAGCACCGCGGCGACGACGATGACCGCCAGGAATAGCCAGCCAAGCGCAGCGAAGGTGGCCGAGACGGACGGAACCAGCGTGCGGATGCGGACAATAAGGGACGCGAAGACCACCACCATGCCGGACGCGACCAGGGTGTGGAGCCCGAAGCGCTCATCGACGGGGAACAATCCCACGCAGGCGAGGAAGACGCCGATCAGGGCGATCCCGCCTTCGAGCAGCCTCACCCGATGCAGCGCGGACGGGGACTTCGCGGTCGCCGCGAGGGTCGCCGTCGCATATCCCGCCAGCGTGGAGATGACCACGCCGGCGACGATCAGGGTGAAGTTGAACGCCACTCCGGAGACGTCGGAGCTCATGCCGAGGGCACTGAGGTTCTCCTGCCACCACAGTGGATCCTGTGCGGTGAGCATGCTCGTGAGCAGGCCGGTGACCAGGAAGCCGGCGAGGAGGGCCGCGAGCCGGTAGGCGGTCATGCTGAGCGCGGACAGGTAGGCGATATAGGCGCTGATGGCTCCTGTGGTCCCGACCAGGACAGCGGCCGCGAACGGGTAGACGACCGCACCGATGAACGCCTGCTGGAACAGCGAAAAGAGCGCCAGCCAGCCGAGCAGGAAGATGCAGGCGTGCGCCAGCGCGAGTGCGGCGATATCGATGGACGTGCGGATCCGGCCTCCCCCGCGGGCCTCCGGTGCCACAGCCGGACGACGTTGCAGGCAACCGGCCACCACCGCCCCGGCGCCCAACACTGCCGTGCCGATCGAGGCAATGTCACCGACTGAACCCCGTCCGGACAACGGGACCGGTTCCCGCCCGATCAGCAGAAAAGCGATGCCGCCCAGGACGAGGAAGGCGGCGCTGCCGACGAAGAGCGCCCGCGCCTCTGACGTGACGGCTGCTGGCTTGTTCGGGTCTACCATCACTCACTTCGATTCGCTGGCGTTAACGGCTCGTGCAGTTCCGCCGTCAGCGTCAGCCCCTTGTGCTCCAGCAATCTTTCGCATCCCGGGCGCTCGCACACCGGCGGTACTCCAACGCTATGGCCGCGGCGGCCCGGGGCCGTCACCCGGAACGGATGAACCCGCCCCGCCGGCCTCAGGTTTGTTGGCGCGGTGCTGGCCCGCTGTTGGGCCGCCGTCGGTGGACGGAACGCACGGCCGGCGCGTGCGTCACTGACCCGCGTGCGGAACGACCAGTACTGGCCTGCCCTGCAGACGGGTCAGGGAAACGCTGACCGAGCCCTCCAGGAGCCGGCCCATCTGGGCAATCCGCCCAGGCCGCTGCCCGCCGACAATCAGCGCAGCCGCGTCCGCGTTCTGCGCCAGCCGGTCCAGGGCGTGGGCAACTTCGCCGTTCAGCACCCGGAAGGACCATGCCCCGCCGGGAGGACCGAGAATGCCCTCAAGGCAGCTGAGCAGCTGTGAGGCCGGGTATTCGGCTTCAACATTCGGGGCAGGATCAAGTGAGGTGCCATCCAGGACTCCGGCGGGCTCCCACTCGGTGAGGTAGCTCGCCGGGTCCACGAACGCGCAAATCAGGTGCACTCCCATGATCGCGGCGAGCCCGGCGGCGGCCCGTACCAGGCGCTCGTCGAATTCCCACGGCACACCGAGAACCAGCGGGCCGTCCGACCATTCACCGGCCCCGGCCTGCTGAAAATCACCGGGAGTTTCCATGGGTCCTGTCAGTCGAGGCGCGCACCCGCAGGGTGTCTATGCCCTGCGGGCGCAGCGGGAATCC
>NZ_JBFTZL010000045.1:0-22973 GCF_056406825.1 Arthrobacter sp. P1_A5
CAGTTCCAGGGCGAGGCTCTCCTGGCCACGGGCCATCGCCCAGCGGTGGTTGGCGGCGAAGGCCGGCTTCAGCAGCCAGCTCAGCCGCCGCAGCAGGGGCTTGGCGGCGCTGACGCGCCAGTCGTAGGTGATGACCGTTTCCGGCCCATCCTCTTCAAAGGTCCAGCGGCCGGTGCCGTTCAGATCGCCTGCCGCGGTGAGGGCGAAGCCGCGGGCCGTGACGGGCTCCGTAACCGTGAGGGTCCAGCGGAGCGTATAGGGCAGCCAGCCCTTCGTGTACAGGCGCGTGGGGCGCGGAATGCCGGGCCCGGGCTCCGGTCCGCCGGCCACGGGCTCGATGCTGAGATAGACGGAAGGCCACCACCGGGGCAGGGCCGTGGCGTCGCCCAAGACCGCCGCGACCTCCTCCGGCGTGCCCGCCACGCGCCAGACGGTCCGGAACTCATAATCTGTGCTGCCCATCGGAGCCTCCTTTCAGCCCTGCGTGGATGCCCTCACTATCAATTCGGGCGGAAAGACCACCTGGGTGGGTGCAAAGCCGTCCTCCGATGCCGCCTCCCGGAGCAACAGTTCCAGTGCGGTGGAGCCGATGAGGGCGCTGGGCTGCCGGATGGAGGACAGCGGCACGACGGCGGCGGCGGCGAACTCTATGTCGTCGTAGCCGATCAGGGCGATCTCCTGCGGCACTTTGACGCCGCCCATGAGCATCAGGCCCTGCAGGGCACCCACGGCAAGCAGGTCGTTGGCTGCAAAGATCGCATCCGGGCGTTCGGCTTCGGGCCGGGACCGGATGGACTCGCCGGCCGCCCTGCCCGAAAGCACGGTCAGAGATTCCGTGGCGATGACCTCGAGCGTTGCACCCGCCACGGCGTCGATGGCCTTCCGCGCCCCTGCCAAACGGTCCGCCACCTGCCGGATGCTTGCCGGGCCGCCGATAAACGCGATGCGCCGCCTGCCCAGCGACAACAGGTGGGCCGCAGCCATCTCCCCGCCCGCCAGGTCGTCCACGGCCACCGAGGAGAAGCTCGTGTTCTCTGTCTGCCTGTCCACGAGCACTGTCGGGATGCCCCGGCGCCGGAGCTGCTCCAACCGGGGGATCACATTTCCTACCGGGGACAGCAGCACGCCCCGCACGCGCTGCTGCTCAAAGAGGTCCAGATACGCGGATTCCCGGCCCTCGTCCTCGTTGCTGTTGCCGACGAGGACGGTGAAGTTCTCCGCGGCGGCGCGGTCCTCCGCGCCCCGGGCCAGATCCGAGAAGAAGGGGTTCGCAGCATCCAGGACCACCAGGCCGATGCTGTGGCTCATGCCCGCGCGCAACTGGCGCGCGGCGTCGTTCCGGACGAAGCCGAGCTTGTCGATGGCGGACTGGACCCTCAGGGTAACTTCCGCGGAAACCTTCTGCGGCCGGTTCAGCACATTGGAGACCGTCCCCACCGAGACGCCGGCCAGTGCCGCGACGTCCTTGACGCTCGCTGAAACCATTTCCTGTGCTCCTGAAGGTGGACGCCGCAGCCTTTGGGGCCAGGCGGCGCGTACGCAAAATAGTCACTTCAGGATACCCGCCCGGGGTCCACTTTGAACCCTTTCATTGAAACGAATCAAAAGCGGCGTCTCGAATCCCTGAGGTCAGTTGACGTGTTGATTCGAAGACCTTATGATTCAAATCACAACTCGTTATGAAACGATTCATTGCAGTGTTCACTAAGCCCCAAAGGTGCGGTCAATTTTATGCAGCAGACACACAGTTCCCGGTCCGGCCCCGCTGAGGGGGAGCAGGTTCCGGTTCTCTCGCTCTCCCACGCAGCCAAGACCTTTGGCCCGGTGGTCGCCCTGGCCGACGGCACCATCCACATCGAGGCTGGCGAAATCCACGCACTCGTCGGCGAGAACGGCGCCGGCAAGTCCACGCTGGTGAAAATCCTCGCAGGCCTGCACCACCCCGATTCCGGCGACTTCCAGGTGGCAGGCCAGAGCGTCCAGTTCCGCAATGTTGCCGAGAGCAAGGACGCCGGAATCTCGGTCATCTATCAGGAACCCACGCTCTTCCCGGACCTGAGTGTCGCGGAGAACATTTTCATCGGCCGCCAGCCCAAGGGCCGCTTCGGGCTCATCAGCAAAGCGACCATGGTCAGGGAGGCGCGCAAGCTGTTCGAGCGGCTTGGCGTTCCGATCGACCCGACCCGCATCGCCGAAGGCCTGTCCATCGCGGACCAGCAAATCATTGAAATCGCCAAGGCCATTTCGCTGGACGCCAAAGTCCTGGTAATGGACGAGCCCACGGCAGCCCTCAGCGGCGTCGAGGTCGAACGGCTGTTCTCCGTGGCCCGGAGCCTCCGGGACCGCGGGACCGGCATCCTCTTCATTTCGCACCGTTTCGACGAGGTCTTTGACCTGTGCGACCGCATCACCGTGATGCGGGACGGCCGGTATATCTCCACCCACCGCACGGCCGACGTCACCGTCGAGCAGATCGTTCGCGAGATGGTGGGCCGCGACATTGGCGCMCTGTTCCCCA
This sequence comes from Arthrobacter sp. P1_A5, assembly GCF_056406825.1. Taxonomy (NCBI): domain Bacteria; kingdom Bacillati; phylum Actinomycetota; class Actinomycetes; order Micrococcales; family Micrococcaceae; genus Arthrobacter; species Arthrobacter sp. P1_A5. The sequence continues at coordinate 2,519 of NZ_JBFTZL010000045.1, forward strand.
AGACCCCGGCCGAGATCGGCGACGTGGTCCTGAAAGTGGACGGCCTCAGCCGCGCAGGGGTGTTCCGCGATATCAGCTTCGAGGTCCGCGCCGGGGAAATTGTTGCCTTGGCCGGCCTCGTCGGCGCCGGCCGCACCGAGGTGGCCCGCGCCGTATTCGGCATCGACCCCTACGACGCCGGCGATATTACCTTCGACGGACGCAAGCTCAGGCCGCGGAATCCCCAGGTGGCCATCACCGCCGGCATGGGCTTCGTGCCGGAGGACCGCCGCAAGCAGGGCCTCGTGATGGACCTGTCCGTGGCCCGGAACGTCACGCTCACGCTGCGCAACAAGTACACGACGGCGGGCCTGATTAACGGGGGCGCCGAGCGGCGCGCGGCCCAGGAATGGAGCAAACGGCTCCAGGTCAAGACCGGCTCGCAGGAGTACGCCGTCTCCACGCTCTCCGGCGGCAACCAGCAAAAGGTGGTGCTCGCCAAGTGGCTGGCCACGGACCCGCGGCTGCTGATCATCGACGAGCCCACCCGCGGCATCGACGTCGGCACCAAGAGCGAGGTCCACCGGCTCATTTCGGACCTCGCCGGGCGCGGGATCGCGATCCTGATGATCTCCTCCGAACTGCCCGAGGTCCTCGGCATGGCGGACCGCGTCCTGGTCATGCGCGAAGGCCGGATCACCGCCGAACTCGACCGTGCCGATGCGAACCCCGAATCGGTCATGCACGCCGCCACGTCTTCCGCAGGAGGAACCCTGTGAGCTCAGCTCTGGACCACAAGAACGCAACGACGCCGGCACCCGACGCCGGCGCCCGGGGCGCCGTCGCCTCGCTGCTGCGGATGCGCGAACTCCCCGTGCTGATCGCGCTGGCACTGCTGGTACTCGTCACCTACCTGATCAACCCGCTGTTCCTCACCGCGCAGGGCGTGAAGGACCTGCTGCTCAACGCCACGATCATCATGATTCTGGCGGTGGGGCAGACCCTGCTGATCATCACCAGGAACATCGACCTTTCCGTCGGCTCCATGCTRGGGCTGGTCGCCTTCGGCACCGGCTCCCTCTTCTCGGCCATGCCCGACGTGCCGATCATCGCAGTCTTTGTGATCGGCATGGCCTTCGGGGCGCTGCTGGGCGCCGTCAACGGCGCCCTGGTCACGCTGGCCAAAGTGCCCGCCCTGGTCATCACCCTCGGGACGCTCTACGTGTACCGCGGCCTGAACAACGCCTGGGCCGGCGGCAAGCAGTACTTCGCCGGCGACCGTCCGGAGGAGTTCGGCGCCCTCTCGGTGAACACCTTTCTGGGGTTCCCCGTCATCACGCTGCTGGCCATCGTCGTCGTGATCGCCGTCGCCATCTACATGTCCGGCACCCGCCCGGGCCGTGACCTGTACGCCATCGGCTCGGACCCGGACGCGGCCACCGCGTTCGGCATCAAGGTCTCCAAGCGCGTGTTCCTCGCGTTCCTGGCCAACGGCGCGCTCGCCGGCCTGGCCGGTGTGCTTTACGCCAGCCGCTTCAACTCCGTCGGCGCCACCACCGGCACCGGGATGGAACTGACCGTGGTGGCGGCCGCCGTCGTCGGTGGTGTGGCCATCTTCGGCGGCAGCGGATCGGTGACCGGGGCCGCGCTCGGCGCCGTCCTCCTGACCACCATCACCAGCTCCCTGACCGCCCTGCGGGTGGACAAATTCTGGCAGCAGGCGATCGTCGGCGTGCTGATCCTCACCGCCATCATCATCGACCGCGTGGCCAGCCTGCGCACAGCCAAGAAACTGCGGATTAGCGAGGCTCGCAATGTCTGAAACCACGTCCACCACCAGCACGGCGCCGGCTCCCGTGGCTGACAACACCAAGCCACTGGCCAGCGAACCGAAGGGCCGGACCGGCGCCGCGCGGATCCTGATGGGCCGTGACGCCGTCACCATCTACGCCCTGATTGCTTTCCTGATCTACGCCGCCATCGCCATCCCGCGCTTCGCCTCGCCGGTCACCACCGGCTTCCTGCTCCTGGACGTCATCCCGGTCCTGCTGATTGCCATGCCGATGACACTGATCATCATCACGGGCGAAATCGACTTGTCCGTGGCCAGCACCGCCGGCCTGACCAGCGCCCTGATGGGCGTCCTCTGGGCCGGCGGGACGGACATCTGGCTGGCCCTGGCAATCAGCCTGCTGGCAGGAATTGCCGCCGGCATGTTCAACGGCTTCCTGATCGCGGTCCTCGGACTGCCCTCCCTGGCGGTCACCATCGGCACCCTGGCGTTGTTCCGCGGCCTGGCCCTGGTCATCATCGGCGACAACGCCGTGGCCAACTTCCCCAAGGCGCTGACCGCCTTCTTCACCTCCAAAATCGGCGGCACCGGCATCCCCACGGTGATGATCGGCGTCGTCGTGGTGATGGTCTTCTTCGGCGTGCTGCTGCACTTCACACCGTTCGGACGCGGCCTCTATGCGATGGGCTACAGCAAGGAAGCCGCCAGCTTCGTCGGGATCAACGTCGCCCGCAGCAAGTTCTGGCTCTACGTCGGGTCCGGCGCCGTTTCGGCTCTCGCCGGCATCTACTGGACGCTGCGCTACACAAGCGCCCGCAGCGACAACGCCTCCGGCCTGGAACTGGCCGTCATCGCCGCCGTCCTGCTGGGCGGCGTGTCGATCTTCGGCGGCAAGGGCTCCATCCCCGGCGTCATCGCCGGCGTCCTGCTGATCGGCACGCTCAACTACGCCCTCCGCCTGGCCCGGGTGTCCGACGTCGTCCTCATCACGGTGACCGGACTGCTGCTGATCCTCTCAGTGGTGGCGCCGAGCATCGGCTCCGCCATCAGGCAATGGCGGCACGCCCGCCGCGTCCGCCGAAGTTTCACCCGCAAGACCACCTGAAATCTGCACACCACAACAAACCGCGCCCGCCTGGGACCGGCTGTACCGACCGCACGAAGGAAAAGGGAAGAACAATGATGTTGAACCGCAAGAACAAGGGCCGGACCGGCCGACTGGGAAGCATGGTGGCCATCACCGCCGTGGCCGCACTGGCGCTGACAGCCTGCAACAGCGGCTCTGCATCCTCGACCGATACCAGCAGCCCCTCGGCAGGCGGCGGGGACCAGAAGATCACCTTCATCCCCAAGCAGCTGAACAACCCGTACACGGACGTTGTTCTGGGCGGCGGCAAGAAGGGCGCCACCGAGGCAGGATTCGCTTCCTCGCAGGTCGTCGGACCGCTGGAAGCCTCCGCCTCCAGCCAGGTTTCGTTCATCAACGCCGAGACTCAGGCCGGCACGAACGTCATCGCGATTGCCGCCAATGACCCCGACGCCGTCTGCACGGCCCTCGGCGAAGCCCGTTCCGCCGGCGCCAAGATCGTCGCGTTCGACTCGGATACCAATCCCGACTGCCGCGACATCTTCATCAGCCAGGTCGTCGCCAAGGACGTTGCCTTGATCCAGACCAAGCTGATTTCCGAGCAGATCGGCGGCAGCGGCGAGATCGCCATCCTGTCCGCCACCGCCAACGCCACCAACCAGAACGAGTGGATTAAGTACATGGAGGAGGAGCTCGCCTCCAACCCCGCGTACAAGGACATCAAGCTTGTGGCCAAGGTCTACGGCGATGACAACGACACCAAGTCCTTCCAGGAAGCCCAGGGCCTCATGCAGGCCCACCCGAACCTGAAGGGCATCATCTCGCCCACCACAGTGGGCATCRCCGCTACCGCCCGGTACCTCTCAACGTCCGCCTACAAGGGCAAGGTTGCCCTCACCGGGCTCGGACTGCCGAATGAAATGCGGCCCTTCGTGAAGGACGGCACCGTCAAGGAGTTCGCCCTCTGGGATCCGGCACAGCTCGGCTACGTTGCGGCGTTCGCCGGCAAGGCCCTCAAGGACGGCAAGATCACCGGCGCCGAAGGGGATACCTTCACCGCCGGCGAACTGGGCGAACGCAAGGTCGAAAAGGGCGGCCTGGTGATCGTCGGCCCGCCGACGGTCTTCAACGCCGAGAACATCGACAAGTACAACTTCTAATCCTTACCTGACCCATCCCGAGCGGCCGGGCGGGCCGCCGACAGCCCGCCCGGCACCTCACCACTTCACTCCGTTCCGCTTCACCGGTGCCACAGCACCGGGCCCACGGCGCCTGCTCCAYAGCCGTGCCCGGAAACCACGTTCCGGAGCCCCAGTTCCCCTTTTTCATGCCGGAAGGCCCCCACATGAACCAGAAACAACCGGCAGACCGGCTGCTGCAACCGCATCGGCGCCGCCCCACCCGCATCGGGCTGGTCTCCGGCGGCCTCGGCGCCTACTGGCCCCAGTTCCCGGAGCTGCTGCCGCAGCTGCGGGAGTCCGTCCGCTACGTCACCGGCCGCTTCCAGGAACTCGACGCCGACGTCATCGACACCGGCTTCATCTCCGACGCGCAGGAAGCCGCCGCGGCCGGCGAAAAACTCCGTGTCGCCGACTGCGACCTCATCGTCATCTTCCTCACCACGTACCTGACGTCCTCCATGGTCCTGCCCATCGCCCAGCGCGCGAAAACCCCCGTCCTGGTGATCGACCTGCAGCCAACCGAAGCGATGGACCACGCCAACTTTGACACCGGCAAGTGGCTGGCCTACTGCGGCCAGTGCCCGGTGCCGGAGGTCGCCAACGTCTTCCGCCGGGCCGGAATCGACTTCCGCTCAGTCTCGGGGCACCTCAAGCAGGAGTCCGCCTGGGAGCGGATCACCGCGTGGGTGCACGCCGCCGGCGTCCGCGCCCGGCTCCGCAATGCCCGGCACGGACTCATGGGCCACCTCTATCCGGGCATGCTCGATGTCGCCACCGACCTCACCACCGTGTCCACCACCTTCGGCTCCCACGTGGAGGTGCTCGAATTCGATGACCTCCGCGAACGGGTCAACGCCGTCACGGAGGCGGAGGTGACCGAACGGCTCGGGCTCGCCCGCGAACTCTTCGTTGTGGATGACTCCGTGAACGACGACGACTTCGCATGGGGCGCGAAGGTGTCCGTCGGCCTGGACCGCCTTGTGGAGGACTTTGACCTGGACTCCGTGGCCTACTATCACCGCGGACTGGCCGGCGAACAGCACGAACGGCTCGGCGCCGGGATGATTCTGGGCTCCTCCATCCTGACGGCCCGGGGCATCCCGATGGCCGGCGAGTTCGAGCTGCGGACCTCCATCGCCATGCTGGCGGCCCAGGCGATCGGCGCCGGGGGATCATTTACCGAGATCCAGGCCCTGAACTTCCTCGACAACGTGGTCGAAATGGGACACGACGGCCCGGCCCACCTGGCCGTGTCCGCCCAGGACCCGCTCCTGCGCGGACTCGGCATCTACCACGGCAAACGCGGCTGGGGCGTCTCGGTCGAATTCGACGTTCGCCGCGGCCCCGTCACCACCTTCGGCCTCGGCCAGGACCCGGACGGAAGCTACGTGTTCGTCACCTCCGAGGGCGAGGTGGTTCCCGGCCCGCTCCTGCAGATCGGCAACACGACCTCCCGGGTGGACTTCGGCGGGGACCCCGGGCTCTGGGTGGACGTCTGGAGCCAGACCGGAATCGGCCACCACTGGGCCCTGTGCGTCGGCCACCGCGCCGCCGACATCAAGGCCGCCGCATCCCTGCTGGGTATCGAACACCGCCACGTGGTGCTCTCATGAGCACGGAACGCGTCTGCTTCCAGCTTCAGGTCAAGCCCGCGCTGATCGGGGAATACACCCGCCGGCACGCGGCCGTCTGGCCGGAGATGCTCCGGGCCCTGAAGGCCTCGGGCTGGAACAACTACTCACTCTTCCTCCGGCCCGACGGGCTCCTGATCGGCTACTTCGAAACGGACAGCCTGACCGAAGCCCAGGCCCGGATGGCAGCCACTGACGTCAACGCCCACTGGCAGGCCGAGATGGCCGGCTTCTTCGACGACCTCGCCGGAGCGCCGGACCAAGGCTTCCTCCAGCTCACCGAAATCTTCAATCTCGAGGACCAGTTGTCCGCGGCCAACGCCGCCGGGGACAACCACCAACCGCAGAAGGAACAACCATGAACACCACAGAAACGGCCCTGGGCCGCCTCGGGGAACTCGCCATCGAGGTCCCGTCCTGGGCCTACGGCAACTCCGGCACCCGCTTCAAGGTGTTCGGCACGCCCGGCACCCCGCGCACGGTCCACGAGAAGCTGGCCGACGCCGCGAAGGTCCACGAACTCACCGGACTCGCGCCCACCGTGGCGCTGCACATCCCCTGGGACAAGGTGGATGATTACGCGGCCCTGAAGGAGTTCGCGGCGGAGCTCGGCGTGGGACTCGGCACCATTAACTCCAACACCTTCCAGGACGACGAGTACAAGTTTGGTTCCCTGACCTCCTCGAACCCTGCGGTCCGCCGCCGCGCGATCGACCACCACCTCGAGTGCCTGGAGATCATGAACGCCACGGGCTCGCGGGATCTGAAGATCTGGCTCGCGGACGGCACCAACTACCCGGGCCAGGACGACATGCGCGGCCGGCAGGACCGCCTGGCCGAGTCGCTGCAGGAAATCTACGCGGCCCTGGGCGACGAGCAGCGCCTGGTGCTGGAGTACAAGTTCTTCGAGCCGGCTTTCTACCACACCGACGTTCCGGACTGGGGTACCTCCTACGCCCAGACCCTGGCCCTGGGCGAGAAAGCCTTCGTCTGCCTCGACACCGGCCACCACGCCCCCGGCACCAACATCGAGTTCATCGTCATGCAGCTGCTGCGCCTGGGCAAGCTCGGCTCCTTCGACTTCAACTCCCGCTTCTACGCGGACGATGACCTGATCGTCGGTGCGGCGGATCCCTTCCAGCTCTTCCGGATCATGCACGAGGTCATCCGCGGCGGCGGGTTCGGCAAGTCCGCAGGAGAGAATTCAGCCGTCGCCCTGATGCTGGACCAGTGCCACAACCTGGAGGAAAAGATCCCGGGCCAGATCCGGTCTGTGCTCAATGTCCAGGAAATGACCGCCCGCGCCCTGCTGATCGACACCGACGCGCTGGCCGAGGCCCAGCGCAGCGGCGACGTCCTGGCCGCCAACGGCATCTTCAACGATGCCTTTTACACCGATGTCCGCCCCGCGCTGGCGCATTGGCGTGAATCCCGCGGCCTGCCCGCGGACCCGATGGCCGCCTTCAAGGCCAGCGGTTACCAGAAGAAGATCAACGAGGACCGCGTCGGCGGCCACCAGGCCGGATGGGGCGCTTAAATAATGACCAATAAGACTGTTGAAGAACTGATCTCCCGTTCCAACCGCCTCGGCGCGGACAAGCGGAACACCAACTTCGCCGGCGGCAACACCTCCGCCAAGGGCACCGAAAAGGACCCCGTGACCGGCGACGACGTCGAGCTCCTGTGGGTCAAGGGCTCCGGCGGGGATCTGGGCACGCTGAAGGCCGAGGGCCTTGCCGTGCTGCGGCTGGACCGGCTGCAGGCGCTCAGGAACGTGTACCCCGGCGTCGAGCGTGAAGACGAAATGGTCGCCGCGTTCGATTACTGCCTGCACGGTAAGGGCGGCGCCGCGCCGTCGATCGATACTGCCATGCATGGCCTGGTCGATGCCGCCCACGTGGACCACCTGCACCCGGACTCCGGGATCGCCATCGCCACGGCCGCCGACGGCGAGGCCCTGACCAAGGAGATCTTCGGCGAGAAAGTGGCCTGGGTGCCGTGGCGGCGCCCCGGCTTCCAGCTCGGCCTGGACATCGCCGCGATCAAGGACGCCAACCCGCAGGCCGTCGGCACCATCCTGGGCGGCCACGGCATCACCGCCTGGGGCGCCACCAGCGAGGAAGCCGAGGCCAACTCGCTGTGGATCATCGAACAGGCCGAGCAGTACATCAAGGACCACGGCAAGAACGAACCGTTCGGTCCCAAGCTGGCCGGCTACGCCGCCCTCCCGGAAACCGAGCGCCGCGCGAAGGCCGCCGCCCTGGCCCCCGTGATCCGCGGCCTCGCCTCCACCGACAAGCCGCAGCTGGGGCACTTCAGCGACGACCCCGCCGTCCTGGCGTTCCTGGAAAGCGCCGAACACCCGCGGCTCGGGGCCCTGGGCACGTCCTGCCCGGACCACTTCCTGCGCACCAAGGTCAAGCCGCTGGTCCTGGACCTGCCCGCCGACGCCCCGGTCCAGGACTCCGTGGCCCGGCTGAAAGAACTCCACACCGCCTACCGCGAGGACTACCAGGGGTACTACGACCGGCACGCAACCCCGGACAGCCCCGCCCTGCGCGGCGCGGACCCGGCGATCGTGCTGGTGCCCGGCGTGGGCATGTTCTCCTTCGGCGCGAACAAGCAGACCGCCCGGGTGGCGGGGGAGTTCTACCTCAACGCCATCAACGTCATGCGCGGCGCCGAAGCCGTCTCCAGCTATGCCCCGATCGAGGAAGCCGAGAAGTTCCGGATCGAATACTGGGCCCTGGAGGAGTCCAAACTGGCCCGGATGCCCAAGCCGAAATCCCATGCCGGCCGGATCGCCTTGGTGACCGGGGCGGCGTCGGGCATCGGCAAGGCGATCGCCACCCGCTTCGCCGCCGACGGCGCGTGCGTGGTCATCGCGGACCTGAACCTGGACAACGCCCGGGCCGTGGCCGCGGAACTCGGCGACGCCGACGTCGCGATCGGGGTCCAGGCCGACGTCACCGACGAAGCCCAGATCGCCGCCGCCATCCAGGAAGCCGTCCTGGCCTTCGGCGGACTGGACCTGGTGGTCAACAACGCCGGGCTCTCCATCTCCAAGCCGCTGCTGGAAACCACAGAAAAGGACTGGGACCTCCAGCACAACGTCATGGCCAAGGGCTCGTTCCTGGTGGCCAAGGCGGCCGCACAGGTGATGATCGGCCAGGAGATGGGCGGGGACATCATCTACATCTCCTCCAAGAACTCCGTGTTCGCCGGCCCGAACAACATCGCCTACTCCGCCACCAAGGCAGACCAGGCCCACCAGGTCAGGCTCCTCGCCGCGGAACTGGGCGAGTACGGGATCCGGGTCAACGGCATCAACCCCGACGGCGTGGTCCGCGGCTCCGGGATCTTCGCCGGCGGCTGGGGCGCCAAGCGCGCCGCCGTCTACGGCGTGCAGGAAGAGGAACTGGGCAAGTACTACGCCCAGCGCACCCTGCTCAAGCGCGAAGTGCTGCCCGAAAACGTGGCCAACGCCGCCGCCGTGCTCACCGGCAGCGAGCTCTCCCACACCACGGGGCTCCACATCCCCGTGGACGCCGGCGTGGCCGCGGCCTTCCTGCGATGAGCCTTCCTGGGATGAACCTTCCTGCGCTGAACACTGCGCCACCAGCGGATACCGCGCCCGGCGGCGACCCGTTCGCTGGGGATGTCGATGCCGGCAGTGCTTTTGCCGCAATCGACATCGGCGCGTCCTCAGGCCGGGTCATCCTGGGCCGGGTCGCGGGCAGTCCCGGTGGGGCGAGGGCCGAGCTGGAGACCGTGCGCCGGTTCCCCAACGGGGTCAAGGAGCTCGACGGCGGCCTCCGCTGKGACTTCGACGCGCTGTTCGCCGAGGTCCTCGCCGGGCTCGCGGCCGCCGCCACGGCGGCAGCGGCCCGCGGCGAGAGCATCGCCAGCATCGGGATCGACACCTGGGCCGTGGACTACGGGCTGGTCAACGACGCCGGTGACCTKGTCGCGGCGCCGTTCAGCTACCGCGACGACCGGTCCCGTGCCGCCATCTCCCGGGTCCACAAAAGACTCGATCCGGCCCGGCTCTACGCCACCACCGGGCTGCAGTTCCTGCCGTTCAACACGATCTACCAGCTCGCCACGGAGCCGGCGCTGGAGGGGCTGCAGGCGCTGCTCATCCCGGACCTCATCGGGTTCCTGCTCACCGGCCAGCGCCGCACCGAGGCCACCAACGCCTCCACCACCGGGCTCTTCGACGCCGTCGCGGGGGAGTGGGCCACGGAGTTCCTCACCGCCCTGGACCTCCCCACGAACCTGTTCCCGCCGCTGATCCAGCCCGGCGAGACCGTCGGCACCCTCGCCAAGGACATCGCGGCACGCCTGGGACTTCCCGAAACCACCGCGGTGGTAGCCGTCGGCTCGCACGACACCGCCTCGGCCGTCGCCGCCGTCCCGGCGGACGCCGGAGGCGCTGGCGCCGGAGCTGCTACCGGGAATTTCGCGTACGTCTCCTCCGGCACGTGGTCCCTGGTCGGCGTCGAACTGTCCCACCCGGTCCTGACCGAGGCCAGCCGGACCGCGAACTTCACCAACGAACGCGGCGTGGACGGCACCATCCGCTACCTGCGCAACGTCGGCGGCCTCTGGCTGCTCAGCGAATGCCAGCGCACCTGGGCCGCCGAAGGCTACCGGCCGGGGCTCGAGGAACTGCTCGACGCGGCCGCGACTCTTCCGCCCGGCGGCCCGGTCATCAACGCCGACGACCCCTGTTTCATCGCCCCGGACAACATGCCCGAACGGATCCGGGCCGCGGTCCGGAACACCGGCGCTGTCTTGCCGGAGCATCCCGCGCACATCGTGCGGTGCATCCTGGACAGCCTCGCCGCCGGCTACGCCCGGACCATCGCCGACGCCGAACGGCTCGCCGACGTCCAGGCCGGCGTCGTACACATTGTGGGCGGCGGATCCCAGAACCGGCTTTTGTGCCAGCTCACCGCCGACGCCACCGGCAAACGCGTGATCGCCGGACCCGTGGAAGCCACGGCCCTGGGCAACGTCCTGGTCCAGGCCCGCGCCGCAGGCGTGCTCAGCGGCGGGTTGGGGGAGTTGCGCGCGGTGGTGCGTGCCTCCCAGCACCCGGCGGAGTACGTGCCCTCAGCCCGGGCCGCACACCAGAGCGTCGTCCCCAGCGGAGGTGCCCAGTGAGGATCGCGCTTTTCGCCACATGCATCGTGGACGCCATGTACCCAGCCACGGCCCGCGCCACGGTGTCCATCCTCGAACGCCTCGGCCACGAGGTCATCTTTCCGGCCGGCCAGGCCTGCTGCGGGCAGATGCACGTCAACAGCGGCTACCTCAAGGAGGCGCTGCCCGTCGTCGCCAACCATGTGAAGGCCTTCGAAGACGATGAGTACGACGTCGCCGTCGCACCGTCCGGCTCCTGCGTCGCCTCCGTGAAGCACCAGCACCCCATGGTCGCCCGCCGCTGCGGGGACGCCGGGCTGGAAGCCCGGGCCGCCGCCGTCGGAGCCAAAACCTACGAGCTCTCCCAGCTCCTGGTGGATGTCTTGGGCGTCACCGACGCAGCGGCGCAGCTGGGCTCGTACTTCCCGCACCGGATCACCTACCACCCCAGCTGCCACGGCATGCGCCTGCTCCGGCTCGGCGACCGCCAACTGGACTTGCTGCGCTCGGTTGGCGGCATCGAACTGGCCGAACTGCCCGAGGCCGACCAGTGCTGCGGCTTCGGCGGCACCTTCTCGATGAAGAACGCGGACGTGTCCTCGGCGATGCTGGCGGACAAGACCGCCAACATCTGCGGCACGGGCGCCGACCTTTGCGCCGGCGGCGACGCGTCCTGCTTGATGCACATCGGTGGCGGACTGTCCCGGCAGGGCACCGGCGTCACCACGATGCACTTCGCCGAGATCCTGGCCAGCACCCTCGAGAATCCCGCCGCCGTCTCCGGCGACGTCCGCCTCACCACCGGAAGGACCGCACGATGAGCGGCACATTCCTGGGGATGCCGTCCCTGCCGGTCTTCGGCATCGGCAACCTGCACGAACACGAGCCCTTCCCGAAAGCCGCCCGCCGCGAGCTCGGCAACCCCCAGCTGCGGGCCAACCTCGGCCACGCCACCCGGACCATCCGGGACAAGCGGCTGGCCGTCGTGTCCGAACTCCCCGACTGGGAGGAGCTGCGCGAGGCGGGCCGGGCGATCAAGGAATCCGTCATGACCCGGCTACCGGAACTGCTCGAAGAGTTCGAGGCGAACTTCACCGCCCGTGGGGGGACCATCCACTGGGCCCGGGACGCCGGCGAAGCCAACAGCATTGTCGCCGCCCTCATCCGGGACCAGGGCGCCACCGAGGTGGTCAAGGTCAAGTCCATGGCCACGCAGGAAATCGGCCTCAACGAATACCTCGAAGAACAGGGCATCGCGGCTTACGAGACCGACCTCGCCGAGCTCATCGTCCAACTGGACCACGACAAGCCCAGCCACATCCTGGTCCCGGCCATCCACAAGAACCGCAGCCAGGTCCGGGACATCTTCCTGCGCGAAATGGAGGGGGTGGATCCGGAGCTCACCAACGAGCCGGCCCGCCTCGCCGCGGCCGCCCGGGCACACCTGCGCCGCAAGTTCCTCAGCGCCAAGGTGGCCGTGTCCGGCGCGAACTTCGCCCTCGCAGACTCCGGGACCCTCGCCGTCGTCGAATCCGAAGGCAACGGGCGCATGTGCCTGACGCTGCCGGAAACGCTCATCACCGTCATGGGCGTCGAAAAACTGCTGCCGGGCTGGGAGGACCTCGAAGTGTTCATGCAGCTGCTCCCGCGGTCATCCACCGGCGAGCGGATGAACCCCTACACCTCGCTGTGGACCGGCGTCACGCCCGACGACGGCCCGCAGAACGTCCACCTCGTCCTGCTGGACAACGGGCGCAGCGCCGCCCTGGCCGACGAGATGGGCCGCTCCGCGCTGCACTGCATCCGCTGCAGCGCCTGCATGAACGTCTGCCCCGTCTACGAACGCACCGGCGGGCACGCTTACGGATCCACCTACCCTGGACCGATCGGCGCGATCCTGTCCCCGCTGCTGACCGGGATCACGGCGGAGGAGAACAACTCGCTGCCATACGCTTCGTCCCTGTGTGGAGCCTGCTACGACGCCTGCCCGGTGAAGATCAACATCCCGGACATCCTGGTGCACCTGCGGGGCGAGGACGTGGACAGCAAACGCGGCAAGAACCGCAGGAAAAGGGCGATGCCGAGCCAGATGGACGTCGGCATGAAGGCGGCCTCCTGGGCGCTGTCCTCCGGAAAGAACCTGGGCCTCGTGGAGAAGGCGTTGCCCCTGGGCCGGCTTGCCGCTGGGCCGGACCGGAAGATCACCAAACTGCCCGGCATCGCCGCCGGCTGGACCCAGAGCCGGGACATCCCCGCACCGCCGGGGCAGTCTTTCCGTCAATGGTGGAACAAGGAACACCGGGCCGCCAGACCCGATGCAGCCCCGGCTGCCGGCACCGACGCCCCCGGCCCAGGATCAGCCGGAACAGAGGAGAACCCGTGAACGCGCGCGCAGACATACTCGACCGGATCCGCTCCGCCCTCCGGGACGCCCCGGCGGTACCGGAGGTGCCCCGCGACTACCGGCGCTCCTCCGGGCTGGGCGGGGAGGAGCTCATCGAACTGCTGACGGACCGGCTCCTCGACTACAAGGCGAACGTCGTCATCGAGGAAGCCGCCGCGGTCCCGCAGCGGCTCGCAGCACTGCTGGAGGGCACCGGCCGCTACGCCGTGCCGCACGGCCTCGCGGAGTCCCTGTTTGTGGAGGCGGACGCTCGCGACGGCGGCTCCGGCCGCCGCGTCACCGACGCCCCCGGGCAGCGGCTCAGCGTCGAGGAGCTCGACGGGATCGACGCCGTCGTCACCGGTAGCGCCGTCGCCGTCGCCGAAACCGGCACCATCATCCTCGACGCCGCACCGGACCAGGGGCGCCGGGTCATCAGCCTCGTCCCGGACCGGCACATCTGCATTGTCCGGGCCGGGGACATTACCGCCATCCTGCCGGAGGCCCTCCGCCGGCTCGACGGCACCCGCCCGCAGACCTGGATCAGCGGCCCGAGCGCCACCAGCGACATCGAACTCGAACGCGTCGAAGGCGTCCACGGCCCCCGGACCCTGGACGTCGTGATCGTCCGCGGGTAGAAGCCGGAGACCGGGGCCCGCTTCCCTACCAGCGCGAGGGAAGCGGGCCCTCCTGGGTGGCGGCGACGGCCCCGGAAAGTCGTTTGCCCCGATCACTCAGAGGAAACTCATGTTCTTCTCAGCAGGGAGATGAACCATGGAAGCATGTACCTAGTCGACCCCAGAGCCTATGCGCATCGCCTAATGCATCCTGGCGCCTGGTTCCGCGCGACAATCCGCCGGCACGTCCCCGCCAGGGACCACGCCCGCGACCAGCAGCCCACGCACTCCAGGTTCGACTATCTGGAGGCTGGCCTCATGGGAACACTGAGCACCGCCCATTCACGGCGCAGGGCCAAGGAACTCGAGCAGGCATTCCGGAACGGCGACGTTTCCTACGAGGACGCGTGCATGGAAATGGAGCACCTCGAGGGGGAGCTGTGAACGGCTGGCAGCGCCCGACGGAACCGCGCGTTTCTGGGGGAGCCAGGACGAGGTCCGCTACGATGACGCTATGAGCACGCGGCTACGCTAGCCCCAGTCGGGGGCCGGCGACAATGGAAAGGCATTCCATGATGAAGCGCGCTCTGCCACATGCACTGTTCTATGTCTTCGGACACCGTGTCTGCTGTGGCGCCATTCCTGACTGGACCGCTCACGTCGGCCAGAAGTGGGAGACCTTTGATGTCGCACCCTACAACCTCTACAACGTCATCTGGCGCGCTCAGAACTGGGTCCTGCAGAACTGCGACGACTAGTCCGTTTTGGCTTCGGGGGCCGGTGCCTGCGTTTTAGGAGCAGGTGGTGAGGAAACCTGTGGCGCCGGGGCGGGCATGGAAGGTCACCGTGTGGCCGGCGTCATCGCGGAAGATGGCCTTTGGGCCGGTCACTGTGATGGCGCCGGGCTGGTAGGGGTTCATCCAGCCTTCAGGCGGGTTGCCGTGGCCGTCGTCCAGCGCCTCGTCTGCGACGAAATAGGCGCCCTGCACGAGCGCTTCATGGATGCCGCAGTGTGTGTAGAGACTGTACGGCGAGCCTGAGGCGGCCATCGTTGTTGGCTTGGCCGGGGTCCCACTTGCCGGATCCCCCTGCATCGCGCACCCGCACAGCAGCGCCAACCCTGCAGCGGCTGCGAGGCCCAAGTGGTATCGAGTTCTCATGCCCCAAGGCTCTAGGGCGTTGCCTCAATGGTCAAGAGCCAGGCAGGCCTGCCGGCAGGCAAAAGACGGCGGGGAGGGAGGGCCCGAATGGGCTGGGCGTAGGGTGGATGGTGGACGAAAGGAGCACTTCATGAAGAAAATCCTCATGGTACTGACCAGCGTTTCCGAGATCGGCGATACCGGAGAGAAGACCGGCTACAACGTGGCCGAGGCTGCACATCCCTGGAAGGTCTTCAAKGATTCCGGGCATTTCGTCGACTTCGCCTCCATCCAGGGCGGCCAGCCCCCGCGCGACGAGGTGGACTCAGAAGATCCCATCCAGGTCGCCTTCACGGAGGACGAGACCACGCGCGCCGGCCTCTACAACACTGCCCGCGTCGACGTCGTTGACCCCGACCAGTACGACGCCGTCTACCTCGTGGGCGGCCACGGCACGATGTGGGACTTCCCGGACAGCGAAGGCTTGCAGAATCTGGTGGCCAGCGTCTATAACGCCGGCGGCTTGGTCGGCGCGGTCTGCCACGGACCGGCCGGCCTGCTGAACGTGGAATTGAAGAACGGACTTCGCCTCGTCGAGGGCCGGAAGGTGGCCGCCTTCACCAACGACGAGGAGATTGCCGCAGGGAAAGACAAGGTCATCCCGTTCTTCTTGGCCGACCGGCTTGAGGAACAGGGCGCCACCCACGTCTCCGCTGACGTCTTTGAGGAGAAGGTCGTGGTTGACGACCGGCTGGTGACCGGCCAGAACCCGGCCTCGGCCGCCGGCGTGGCCAAGGAGATGGAGAAGCTCTTCGCAGCGGTCATCCATCAGGAAAAGGCCGAGGAACAGCACGACGCGGAGGCACTGCGCGCCGAAAAGGACGCCGAGAAGGACGCCAAGAAGGCTGCCGCTGAAGCGGAGCACTAACGCCAAGATCGCACTGGAACTGGTGGCCACCCCGGCAACGGGGTGGCCGCCTCCGGTATGCGGCAACCGCGAACACAAAACAAGGATCAGTAGCCGTACTTGTTGACCACGACCTGCACAATGTTGGTGTCGTCGTCCCGACCGTAGTCACTGATCGTGATGCGTACGTTCCAGCCGTCAATGACTCCAACACCCCGGCAGTCCAGTCCGCCGGCATTGATCCTCTGTTCCCGTACGCATGGCTTGTACTCCTGGGGCGTCAAACCCACCTGCTGAACGTACCGCTCCAGGTCACCCTCCAGGTACTTCCGGTGAGTGTCCCAACGGTATGCGTACTGGGAGCAAGGTCCATCGAGCGGGATGCACAGCGCACTGCCCACCGGATTCTGTGTTCTCAAGGGTTCCCATCCCGGCTCTGGTTGGAGGCGGTCGGCAATCGTCTTGAGCTCAGCGACGATCTGATCGCTCTTCCACGATGACCAGAGGAAGAGTGCGGTGACAAAGGCAACCGTTACTGCCAGCACACCGAGCCATATTTTGCGGCCTCTGCTCATTCTCGTCCCGCTCCCCACGGCGTACCTCTCTGGTTGTGAGACCTGGAGTCCACCCCGCCACCGCGCTGGGCTGGTCCACCGACCGTCTCGCCTTCGCCACCTACCGCCCCGAGCCGGGTGAATGACCGTCCTGCCGAGCGGTGGCCGGCAGCGCCTACGGACCTAACTGGCGCGGCGATAGCGGATGTGCGTGGCCAGCGGTGAGTGGAGCACCTCGGCCGGTTCGCCGCACCAATATTTCCATTTATAAGGAGTTCTATGGGGTTCTAGGGAATACCCTATAACGCCCTATAACTCCGTATAAGTGGGGGGTGAACCTGGTGGAACCCCTACAGCTCCGGCCAGGTGAAAATGGCAGTTTGATTCAGGACCGGTGTGACGGCTGGAATGACCGATGCCACCCCTGCGTCCGGACCAAGACCAGGGAACGCGACATTAGATCCGAAGGACACCTCCTGTCGGGCTACTGTAGATCGTCCGGGACGCCGAACCGCCTTCCAATGAGTACGCGAATGGCCGCGAGTAGAGGCTGATCTTCCAGCGCAATGCCCTCGCCCCCGTAATGCACACCCGTTTCGTCACCCACTGCTTCTATGTCAAAAAGGTTGAGGACCTCGGCCACGCGAACCTGATACTCGGTGGGGGTCATTTGGCGAGACACACGAACTGGAATTGTGCTGAGTTTGCGCGCGACCTTAGCAGCGGATTCATTCATGGGCGCACTCTTGCATGGCGTTCCGCCATTGCACAAGGGGGGCGCTTCGGACCTAGTCCGGGAGTATAAGGCGACGTTAGGCTCGCGGGATCTGGGCCCATCCTCCCGCGGCACCCTTGTCGGCGCAGGTTCCCATACCGGCGGATCGTCGTGCAAAGACCCGCCAGGCTGCTGGCCGCTTCTTCGCCCGAGAGTGCGCAGTCAATCCACAACATAATGACCGTTATGTTGTGGGCGTTGATGTCGGGGCGGCCCGGCGTTGAAGCTACCGGTCGACCGGACTCAGAACACGTTCTGAGATGCTTCTCCTCTCGAGCCGGACGGAGGACTGATCTGGAAAGATCTACCAAGTTCTAGGTGGTTCTAGGAAAAACCGTAGAACCACCTAGAACTTGGTAGAACTCGGAATACCTGAAGTTGTCACCCCTAAAAACCCTGGGCTGACAATCTGGGTTCGAGCCCCATGCGCTCGCCTACAGCGGCCGTTGGCCTCCGTCAGCCCAGAATAGGTACACGGTCCGCCTCATAGCCGCGAAGCCCTTGGCTGTCGTGGACCTCTCGGAGATGATGAATGCAGCGCACTGAGAGGGGCGAGGCAATATCTGATGTGGGTCCGGACGCCCGAGCGTCCAGGATGGAAACCATTCTGCGTATACGGAGGGGAATCCGGGCGGCCCAGCTTCGGATTACCCTGGACGACGTCCAGGGACGTCAGACGCCGGAGGCGGTAGTACGACTTGCACAGCTAAGGCCCCCAAAGCTGCCGTCCCCCTTCGACACGTTGAGAACGCCGGACGGGAAGCTCCGGAGGGATCCGGAGGCTCGGAGAGAATTGGCTCTACATGTGCGCCGTAACATTCTGGCCGCGCAGCTGAGGGTCACCCTGGACGCGACGCGGGGCCGGCCTACGCCCGAAGCCGTGAAGCGACTGGCGCAGATGGAGCTTCCATCTCTGAGGTGAGGGATCTTGGCGCCGCCGCCGGGGCAGTCGTCGCACCCCAAGTGCGTGCGTTGGCATCTCGTTGCGGCGACGATTCCTCGAAATTTGCACCAAAAATGCACCACGAAGGCCCCGAGAAATGTAGAAAACCCCCGGTTTCTCGGGGGTTTTCCGTGGCGGTGACGGTGGGATTTGAACCCACGTTGGCTTTTACACCAAACAACATTTCGAGTGTTGCACCTTCGGCCGCTCGGACACGTCACCAACCTGACTAGGGTACCGGAGCAAGGCGCCCATCCACAAAACGAGCCCCAACAGCACCCTCACACCGACTCGCCGGAACCCGGCACCCTTCCCCGCGAACAGCCCGGGCACTAGATTCGTAAGCACAATGACTACTTCTGAACAGCACGCCACGGCCACCGCCTATTGGACCGTCGGCCCGGAACAAGGCGAGCTCCGCAGCGAGGACCTGCCCGCCCCCGGCCCCGGGGAGGCACTGGTCCGGACCCTGTATTCGGGCATCAGCAAGGGCACCGAACTGGTGGTCCACCGTGCGAGTGTCCCGGAGTGCGTCGCCAACGCGATGGCCGCCCCCAACCAGGTGGGGGACTTCCCGTACCCGGTGAAGTTCGGCTACCTCACCGTGGGCGTGGTTGAGGACGGGCCGGAAGGCTGGGCCGGGAGGACCGTCTTCTGCCTCTACCCGCATCAGGACCGCTTCATCGTCCGGGTCGAATCACTCACCGTGATCCCCGACGGCGTCCCGGCCCGCCGCGCGGTGCTCACCGGCACCGTGGAAACCGCGATCAACGGCCTCTGGGAGGCCGGACCTCGCTTGGGCGACAGGGTTGCCGTGATTGGGGCCGGACTGGTCGGCGGTATGGTGGCCAGGCTCCTGGCCGGTTTTCCGCTCGCGCGGCTGCAACTGATCGACGTCGACCCCGCCAAAAGAGCGTTCGCGGACGCCCTCGGCGTCGACTTCAGCCACCCCGACGATGCCCTCCCGGACTGCGACATCGTGATCCACTGCTCGGCCTCGCAGGAAGGACTGCAGCGAAGCCTGCAGCTGGTGGGCGACGACGGCGACATCATCGAAATGTCCTGGTACGCCGACCGGAAAATCTCCCTCCCACTGGGGGAGGACTTCCACGCCCGCCGTCTGTCCATCCGCGCCAGCCAGGTGGGGATGGTGGCCCGCGCCCGCCGGCACCGCCGCACCAACGCCGAGCGTCTCGCGCTCGCCGTGTCCCTGCTGCAGGATCCGGTCTTCGATGTCTTCCTGACCGGCTCCTCGACGTTCGCAGAGCTCCCCGGCGTCGTCCAGCGCCTCGCCGACGGCAACCTGGACGCCCTGTGCCACGTCATCGAATACCCGTCCTGGGACGCTCAATCCGCCGACCAGCCCACAGAGTTCAAATCCGCCGACCAGCCCACCGAAGCCACGAGGTAGCCCGTGTTTAGTCTGACCGTCCGCCGCAACTTCATGATCGCCCACAGCCTTCCGCGCGAAGTCTTCGGCCCGGCCCAGGGCCTGCACGGGGCCACCTTCGTCACGGAGGTGACCTTCCGCCGTCGTGAGCTCAATGACGACGCGATCGTGCTGGACATCGGCGCGGCAGGGGACGCGGTGGACGAGATCCTGGACGAGCTGAACTACAAGAACCTCGACGAGCACCCGGACTTCTCCGGCAAGCTGAGCACCACCGAAGCCCTCGCCCGGTACATCGCCGACGCCGTCGCCACCCAGATCCGCGTCGGCAACGACGGGCGCGACCTCGCCGGGCTGGACGTCACCCTGCGCGAGACCCMCGATGCCTGGGCCAGCTACTCGCTGGACTTCGACGCCAGCTAGGCGGCGCAGATGCCGCCGGCCAGCCCTCGTATCCGTCTTGTGGTGCCCGGCAACGTCCGGCACAACTCCGGTGGCAACGTCTACAACGCGGCGCTCGCCCGGGAGTTGACGGCCCTCGGTGCCGCGGTGGAAACCTGCCCGCTCGACGGCGACTGGCCGGGAGGCAGCGCGGGGGACCGGCGGCGCCTGGCCACGCTGCTGCATGCGGGGCCCGACGGCGGCCACGCCTGGGGCGGCGGCCCCGCAACTGCCGGCGCCGCAACTTGGGGCACAGTGACGGTGGTCGACAGCCTCCTCGCCTGCGGTGCGCCCGAGGAGCTGGAAGGGGCCGCTGCGGCGGGGGACCGGGTCTGGATCCTGCTGCACATGCCCCTGCCGGACCACCCGGAGCGCGAACGCAGGGCCCTGCGGGCGGCTGCCGGCGTCATCTGCACAAGCGGTTCGGCCGCGGCGGGCATCCGCGCCCGCCACGGCCTCGACGGCCTCCGGGTGGCCCTGCCCGGGAC
>NZ_JBFTZL010000046.1:0-22723 GCF_056406825.1 Arthrobacter sp. P1_A5
CTCCATCAACGGCGGCATGTTCCGCCGCGAAGGCGACCTCACATCCCCGGTGGTCACTGTGGATGTCGATGACATCGACGCGGCGTTGGCGAAGATCAATGCCCTGGGCGGCAGCACCGTCTTACCGCGCGAGGCAATCGGCACCATGGGCTGGGCCGCCTACTTCCGGGACACTGAGGGCAATGTGGTCGGCCTCTGGCAGAACGCCCCGCGTGAGGGCGGCGCCGGGGCAGCGAACGCCGGGAATGACATCGGCGCCTGACGCGCCGGGCACGCCGGCCCGCAGTGCATCCACCTCACTGCATCCCGGTGGTGAGCCACAGCGCCACGACCGCCAACGGGACGGTGAGGACGACGGCGGCCACGCCGGCGAGGGCGAAGCCTCCCCAGCGGATCTCCACGTTCAGGGAGCGGAGCCGCTCGTGCCACAGCAGCGTGGCCAGGGACGCCCAGGGGGTCACCAGAGGCCCCAGGTTCACGCCGATCAGCAGGGCCGCCAGCCGGGCCGGGGAGCCGCCCACCGGTTCCAGGGCCAGATAGGCGGGGAGGTTGTTGACCGCGTTGGCTGCCCCGGCGCCCAGGCCGGCGAGCTGCAGGAGCGACGGTAGGCCCTCGCCCGTGCCGGCGATCCCGGTCAGGAACTGGGTGAGCCCGTTGGCGTGCATGGTCTCCACCACCATGAACAGTCCGGACGTGAGCATCAGCGGGCGCCAGGGAATCATGGACCAGCGCAGGACGGAGCGCCGCCGCCAGAGGAAGAGCAGGAGCAGCGCCGCAGCCGCCGCGAGTGCCGGGATCTGCACCGGAACCCCGGAGACAAGCGCCGGGAGGAGGACCACCATGACCCCCGACGCCGAGTAGAGCAGGACCCGGTCCCGGACCTTATGGACGGGCTGGGGGCCGTACGTGCCGCGCAGGTCCTTCCGGAACGCCAGCCACAGGAGCACCAGCGGCACGAGGATGCCCACCAGGGCCGGGGCCCACACGAGCGAAGCGAACGCGGCGGGGCTGAGGTTGAGCCGCTCCTGCGCGAGCAGGTTGGTCAGGTTGGAGACCGGCAGCAGCAGCGAGGCCGTATTCGCCAGCCACACGGTGGTCAGCGCGAACGGGAGCGGCGGAATGCGGGCGTGAATGGCCAGCAGCACGACGACGGGAGTCACCAGCACCGCCGTCGTATCCAGGGACAGGAACACCGTGGAAACGGTGGCGAGGGCGATGGCGAGGAACCACAGCAAGAGGACCCGGCCGCGGCCCAGGGCGGCCAGCCGCTCCGTGACGACGCGGAAGAGCCCGGCCTCATCCACCAGCTCGGTGACGAGGGACATCGCCACCACAAACGCCAGTATCGGCACGGTGCGTGCTGCCAGCGCCTGGAAGGCGGGGACCGGCAGCAGTCCGGACGCCAGCGCCGCGCACCCGGCCAGCAGCATGCCCGCGGGCAGCGCGTAGCTCCTGAACTTCTTCAGCCGGGCGATCCTCTTCACCGCCATATCCTCGCACCTTTCAGAGCAGTGGCAGTGCCGTGGCAGCGCCGTGGCCGCGCCGACGTGCCCGCCGCGCCGGAGACGGTAACTTTGTACCTATGAAGTACGCCCCGTCCGTCCTGGACCTCATTGGCCATACGCCGCTCGTCAAACTCAACCACGTGACCGATGGCATCGCAGCCACGGTCCTGGTGAAGCTCGAATACCTGAACCCCGGCGGTTCGATCAAGGACCGCATTGCGGTCAAGATGATCGAGGAGGCCGAACGAACGGGCCAGCTCCTGCCCGGCGGCACGATCGTGGAGCCCACCTCGGGCAACACCGGCGTCGGTTTGGCGCTCGTGGCGCAGCAGAAGGGCTACCGCTGCATCTTCGTCGTGCCGGACAAGKTCGGCGAGGACAAGCGGGCCGTGCTCCAGGCCTACGGCGCGGAAGTGGTGGTCACGCCCACCGCCGTCCCGCCGGACAGCCCGCAAAGCTACTACGGCGTCTCCGACCGGCTCGTCACCGAAATCCCCGGCGCCTACAAGCCGGACCAGTTCTCCAACCCCGCCGCCCCGGCCAGCCACTATGAGACCACGGGCCCTGAGATCTGGCACGACACCGACGGACGCATCACCCACTGCGTGATCGGCGCCGGGACTGGCGGCACGATCACCGGCACCGGCCGGTACCTCAAGGAAGTCTCCGCCGGGCGGCCCGGGGCCGAGGGCGGCGTCGTGAAGATCATCGGCGCGGATCCCGCCGGCTCGGTGTACTCCGGCGGCACGGGACGCCCGTACTTTGTCGAGGGCGTCGGGGAGGACATGTGGCCGGCCAACTACGACAAGTCGGTCCCGGACGACGTCATTGCCGTCAGCGACGCCGACTCCTTCGCGATGACGCGCCGGCTGGCGCGCGAGGAAGGCCTGCTGGTGGGCGGCTCCTCGGGCATGGCCGTCGTGGCCGCCATGGAAGTCGCCAAGGACCTCCCGGCCGACGCCGTCGTCGTGGTCATCCTGCCGGACTCCGGCCGCGGCTACCTGGCCAAGATCTTCAACGAACAGTGGATGCGCTCCTACGGCTTCCTGGCCGGCGGGGACGAGGCGTCGGTAGGCGAGATCCTCAAGGCCAAGACCGGTGAACTCCCGGACCTCGTCCACATCCACCCGAACGAGTCCGTCCGCGACGTCATCAACATCATGAACGAGTACGGCGTCTCGCACATCCCCGTACTGTCCCAGGAACCGCCCGTCGTCATGGGCGAGGTGCTGGGCGCCGTGGATGAACGCACCCTCACGGCCAAGCTCTTCCGCGGCGAGGCCAAGCTCTCGGACAAAATCTCCGAACACATGGAGGCCCGGCTTCCCGTGATCGGCTCGCTCGAATCGATCTCGACCGCCCGCGAACTCCTCTCCGACGCCGACACCCTCATGGTGACGTTTGTCGGCGCCCCGGTGGGAATCCTGACCCGCCACGACCTCCTCGCGTACCTCAGCAACTGACCAGTTCAAGGAGTCCCATGTCTGTGCCTGAAAACCCGTCCTCGAATAACCAGGGTTTCAACACCCGCGCCATCCACGCCGGCCAGGCGTTTGAGCCCCGCACCGGGGCGGTGGTGCCCCCCGTGCACTTCTCCTCGACCTATGCACAGGACGGCATCGGCGGGCTGCGGGCCGGTTACGAATACGGCCGGGGCACCAACCCGACCCGTGACTCGCTGCAGGAGCAGCTGGCGGCCCTGGAAGGCGGGAGCGCCGCTTTCTCCTTTGGCTCCGGCCTGGCCGCCGAGGACTCGATGATCCGCGCCCTCACCCGCCCCGGTGACCACATTGTGCTCGGCAACGACGCCTACGGCGGCACGTACCGGCTGATCAGCCGGGTCCTGGGGGAGTGGGGCATCGGCAACACCCCGGTGGACATGTCCGACCTCGACGCCGTCGCTGCCGCCGTCGCCGCCGGCGGCACGGCCGACGGTGGAGGCAAGACCCGCCTGGTGTGGGTGGAGACGCCGTCGAACCCGATGATGAAGATCACCGACATCGAGGCGCTCGCCAAGGTGGCGCACGACGCCGGCGCGCTCCTCGTGGTGGACAACACCTTCGCCTCCCCGTACCTGCAGACCCCGCTGGCCCTCGGCGCCGATGTGGTGGTGCATTCCACCACCAAGTACATCGGCGGGCACTCCGACGTCGTCGGCGGCGCGATCGTGGTCAACGACCCGGACCTCGCCGAGAAGATCGGCTTCGTGCAGTTTGCCGTCGGCGCCGTGTCCGGGCCGATGGACGCCTTCCTCACCACCCGCGGGCTCAAGACCCTCGGGGTGCGCATGGACCGGCACAGCGACAATGCCCAGGCCGTGGCCGAATGGCTGCTGGAGCGCCCCGAAGTGGAGGCCGTGCTCTACCCGGGCCTGCCCACCCACCCCGGCCACGAGCTGGCCAAAAAGCAGATGAAGAAGTTCGGCGGCATGATCTCCGTGCAGTTCAAGGGAGGCGAGGCCGCGGCCCGCAAGGTGGCCGAATCGACCTCCGTGTTCACCCTGGCGGAGTCCCTGGGCGGGATCGAATCGCTCATGAACTACCCGTCCGAAATGACGCACGCCTCGGTCAAGGGCACGGAACTGGCGGTCCCGGTCAACCTGATCCGGCTCTCGTGCGGCATCGAGGACGTGGAGGACCTGATCGCCGACCTCGACGCCGCGATTTCCTCCCTGGCCGCCGGCAGCTAGCTGCACCGTAGCTGCACCTGCAGCCGACCCCGGCGCCCGCGCCATTCCGTCGGGCCACCCTAGCTTTCTCTAAGAGAGTCAGCTAGGGTGGCCGCATGGCACTTCGATCCGACTGGTCCCAACGGACCTGCAGCATGGCCCGCGGCCTCGACATCCTGGGCGATCCTTGGAGCGTGCTCGTCCTGCGCGAGGTGTTCTTCGGCAACGGCCGCTTCGATGCCATGAAACAGCGGCTGGGAGCGGCCGATTCCGTGCTCACCAAGCGGCTCGCCGGGCTCGTCGCCGCCGGGYTCCTGGCTCGGAGGCCCTACGACGACGGCGGCCGCACCCGCCAGGAATACGTCCTCACCGCCATGGGCGAAGACGCCCTCCCCGTGCTCAACGCCGTCGTGATCTGGGCCGAAAAGCATCTCCCGGCGCCGTCCGGGCAGGCACACATGTTCGTCATCCACAGCGGCTGCGGGGAGAGGACCTCCTCGGCTGACACGTGCACGGCTTGCGGGGAACCGCTGACGGCCGCCAACACGAGCTGGCACAGCCTCTCCCGCACCGCGGACCCCGTGCCGCTGGCCTCGGCCGGCACCGGCACCCCTGTCCAGAACGGAACCGCCGCATGAATGCCCCCGAAACCACCGTGACCCCGGCGCCGGTCCGCCGCCGCATCCACCCGGCGTGGACCGTCGCCGCTGTGGCTTTCCTCGCGCTGGTCGGCGCGGCCGGGTTCCGGGCGGCCCCGGGTGTGCTGATGGTGCCGCTGCAGAACGAGTTCGGCTGGTCCACCACCGTGCTCTCCGCCGCGGTCAGCATCAACCTCGTGCTTTTCGGGCTCACGGCGCCGTTCGCGGCAGCGCTCATGGAACGCTTCGGCATCCGCGCAGTCACGGCCGTGGCCCTGGTTCTGATCGGCGCCGGGAGTGCACTGACGGTCCTCGTGACCCAGTCCTGGCAGATCCTGCTGACGTGGGGGCTGCTGATCGGGCTCGGCACCGGRTCCATGGCSCTGGTCTTCGCMGCSACCATCGCCAACACSTGGTTCGCCAAGAGCCGCGGCCTGGTCATCGGCATCCTCACTGCCGGCAGCGCCGCCGGACAGCTCGTGTTCCTGCCCTTCATCGCCGCCCTTGCCCAGGATCCGGGCTGGCGGCAGGCCTCGCTCCTGATCGGTGCCGGCGCGCTGGCCGTGGTGCCGCTCGTGCTGATGTTCCTGAAGAACTCACCGGCCGACGTCGGCGTGCTGCCCTACGGGGCGACGCCGCCGGCCCCCGGCCAGAACGCCGGCACGGAATCCAGCGGACCCGAACCGACAGGACCGGCCGCCGGGCAGGAAGTGCAGGAGTCCCGCCGGAACGCCGCGGTCCGTGCCCTGCAGGTCCTCAAACGGGCCAGCAAAGTGCGTACCTTCTGGGCCCTGGTGGCCGGCTTCGCGATCTGCGGCGCGACCACCAACGGGCTGATCGGCACCCACTTCATCCCCTCCGCCCACGACCACGGCATGCCCGAAACCACCGCGGCGGGCCTGCTCGCCGTCGTCGGCCTCTTCGACATCATCGGCACCATCGCCTCCGGGTGGCTCACGGACCGCTTCAACCCCCGGATCCTGCTCGCCGTGTATTACCAGTTCCGCGGGATCGGGCTGCTGGTCCTGCCGCTGCTGCTCAGCGCCACCGTCCAGCCCAGCATGATCGTGTTCGTGGTCATCTACGGCCTGGACTGGGTCGCCACGGTGCCGCCGACCGCCGCGATCTGCCGCCAGGTGTTCGGTGCCGACGGGAGCGTCGTGTTCGGCTGGGTGTTCGCGGCCCACCAGCTCGGCGCGGCCGCCGCGGCCCTGGCAGCCGGGGCGGTCCGGGACGCCACCGGCCAGTACACCTACGCCTGGTTCGCCGCCGCTGCCATGTGCACCATCGCCGCCGTCATCAGCGCCACCATCCGCAGGGACGCCCGGAAGCCGGAGTCCGTCCCGGTCCCGGCGTAGCTGTTCTGTAGACTGACCCGACAGCGAGGGCGCGTTTGCGCCGCCCTGGACGGAACCGACCAAACGGCCAGCGCCTACATCAGCAGCCCGATGGGGGAGTACATGTCAGTGCCCGTTTCAGACCGCAGCCCGGCGCGGTATTCACCCGTCCCGCACCTGTTCCGGCTCTCCGTCATCCCGGCCATCGCCGCGGTGGCCTACTTCATCTGGATSTCSCTSGGMGYCTGGGGCAARCASGGCCTGGACTTCAGCGTCTACTGGTACGGCGGSAAAATCCTCAAYGACGCCGGCGCGGCRCCSTCAGMCCTGTAYGCSGGMAACGTGGACTGGGCCGGCGGMCCGGMGCTGAWGTTYACCTACCCGCCGTTCGCCGCCATCGTCTTCGGCCTCTTGGCCCGGCTGCCCCTGGCGGCGGCGCTGACCCTGTTCAACGCCGCCGGCGCCGGGGTGGCGATCCTGGCCGCGGTCCGAACGGTCCGGTACTGGAACGCGAAAACCTCCTGGCGCGACACCTTCCGGGCACCCGGCAACGGCTGGGCCGCCRCCGTCCTGGTCCTGGCGGTGCTGAACCTGGGTCCCTGGCGCGAGACCCTGGTGTTCGGCCAAATCAACGCCCTGCTGATGGGCCTGATCGCCGTGGACCTGTTGGCCCGCAACCGGCGCTGGGCCCGCGGTTTCCCCGGCAGCGGCTTCCTGGTGGGCGTCGCCGCCGGCATCAAGCTGACGCCCCTGGTGTTCGGGCTCTACTTTCTGGTCCGCAAGGACTGGCGCGGACTGGGCAACATGGCCGCCGGCTTCACCGCCACCGTGGCGGCCGGCTGGCTGCTCCGGCCCGCCGAATCCCTGCAGTTCTGGCTCCAGATGCTGCCCGACACCTCCCGGATGGGGGGAGCAGGCTATGTGGACAACCTGTCCATTAAGGGCGCCCTGCTCCACTTCGGGGTCCCGGAAGCGCACGTCACCATGCCGTGGCTGCTGCTGAGCCTGGCGGTTGTGGCCGTGGGCGCCGCAGTGATCAAGGCCGCCAGCGATCAGGGTGCCCGCGTCGTGGCCGTATCGGCGACCGCGCTCACCATGCTGCTGATCAGCCCGGTCTCGTGGTCCCACCACTGGGTGTGGGTCGCGGCGGTCTTTCCGGCTTTCGCCTGGACCCTGCGGGAAGCTCCGCGCCGGTACGTCGGGATGCGCTGGACCATGGGCGGCGTGCTGGGCCTGTCGATCCTCGTATTCCTGTTCTCCCCCAAGACCATCGGTACGGCCCTCGGCGCCGAAAACCTCGACATCCAGACGCCCGGAGTCTGGATCATGGCCTCCAGCGCCGGCGTCTTCTGCGCCCTGGCCCTGCTGGTGTGCTGGCTCGTTGCCCTGCGGCGGGATCCGCTGGGGCCGGAGCCGGACCTTGCCCCCGAGCCGGTTGCCGAGCGGGACGTCCGGGCCGCCGTCTCCACTGCCTCAGCCTCCTTGTAGGCACCGCTCGTAGCAGGCCGCGCACTCATTAGGCGCCGCGGCGGCCGCCCCCGCTAGGCTGTTCGGCATGAGCTCACCCGACGGACGAAAGACGGCCCTTGTCACCGGGGTCGGCCGGCTCGCCGGAATCGCCGCAGGCATCTCACGCCGCCTCGCTGCGGACGGCTGGGACCTCGTGCTGACGTACTGGCAGGACTACGACGCCCGGATGCCGTGGGGAGTCCAGCCGGACGACGTCGAACGCCTCACCGCCGAGCTCCAGGCGATCGGCGCTGCCGTTGTGGCGCTGCCGGCGGATTTCCAGGACCCGGACGCCGTGGACCGGCTGATGTCCGCCGCCGCGGCGGAGGCCGGAACCCTGCAGGGCCTGGTGCTCAGCCACGCAGAATCCGTGGACTCCTCCATCCTGGACACGTCCCTGGAGAGCTTCGAGAGGCACTTTGCGGTCAACACCCGGGCCAGCTGGCAGTTGATTGCCGCTTTCGCCCGGCAGGCCGGTTCCGACGGCGGCGCCATCGTGGCCCTGACCAGCGACCATACCGCTTTCAACCTGCCCTACGGGGCATCAAAGGGCGCCCTGGACCGGATCGTGATCGCCGCCGCCCGCGAACTCGGCCCGCTCGGGATCAGCGCCAACGTCCTGAACCCAGGGCCGGTGGATACCGGCTGGATGGATGAGCCGCTCCGTGACGAACTGGCGCGCCGGCACCCCGGCGGCAGGCTGGGCACACCGGCGGACGTGGCCGGCACCGTCGCGTTCCTGCTCTCGCCCGAGGGCCGCTGGATGTCCGGGCAGCTGGTCAAGGCCGACGGCGGATTCTCCGCCTGAGCCGCCGGGACCCCGGTGACACTCTGATTCATGGAGCGTGTGTGGTCTTTGGGCAGCGTCCGGTGGTGGCCGGACCCGGTGAGCCGGCGCTCAGCCGGCGGTCAGCAGGGCGAGGGCTGTTGCCAGTTCGGTGGCGGCGCCTTGGAGGAGGCAGGCCGTCTCCCGTGCCCGGCTCTTGCGTCCGGACTGGAGGTCGGCATCGATGAGGTCGGCGATGAGTTCGAGCCGGCACGCACCGGCCTTGGACGCGGACCAGGACAGGCTTTGGGCGGCCAGGCGCGCGCCCTCCCAGTCCCCGCCGGCCAGGGCCTGGTGAATCTTTTCGACCCGGTGGGGAAGCATGAGCTGGAATGTGCTGACGAAGTCGTGGAACTTCCACGATTGGACCGTCCCCATGCTCTCCTGAAGCCGGTCGCGGTCCAGGACGAGTGCCGCGCTGATGCGGGCCCGGTGCCGGTGGGGTCCCTGGTCGGAAGCGGAACTGTCCTGGCCGTCGCCGCCCGCGCCGGCAGTGGCGTGACGTGCCGGAAAGAAACGAAGTGTCCACGCGGCTGGCTTTGCGTTGAGACTCATGATGTCCCCCTTTACTTGGCAGCCCGTTCCGCCCGTCGGGCACGCAGGGTGCTCAGCTCCTGTGTCTGGGACGGGCGGGACGACATCGGTTCGACCGGCCAGAAAAGAAGTGCCGTGGGCTATTTGGCTGCCTCTGCTCCGGTGGCGATGGCACCACTGTACGAATGCGCCCCCGGGAGAACACGAGTGTTGGCTACCCGAAAACCCAGCAGTCACCACTTGCATCACTGGCCTCATCCGTATCGCGTGAGGAGCGGACACGGAAGCACTGCCGCGAAATACCCCGCGGCTCTCAGCGGAACGCGGGGAGACCCGTGATGTGCTGGCCCAGGATCAGGGTGTGGACCTCGTCCGTGCCCTCGTAGGTCCGGACGGATTCCAAGTTGGCGGCGTGCCGCAGCGGGGAATGGTCCAGCGTGATGCCGTTGCCGCCCAGAATCGTGCGCGCCTCCCGGGCAATGCTGAGCGCCTCCCGCACGTTGTTCAGCTTGCCGAGCGAGATCTGCTCCGGACGCAGCCTGCCGGCGTCCTTGAGCCGGCCCAGGTGCAGGGCCAGGAGCGTGCCCTTCTGGATCTCCAGGACCATGTTCACCAGCTTCTCCTGCGTCAGCTGGTACCCGGCCAGCGGCTTGCCGAACTGCAGCCGCTCCTGCGAGTAGGCCAGCGCGGCCTCATAGGAATCCCGCGCGGCGCCCATAGCTCCCCACGCGATCCCGTACCTGGCCTCGTTGAGGCAGGAGAAGGGACCCCTCAGCCCGCGCGCCGCGGGCAGCAGCGCCTCCGGGCCCAGCCGGACGGCGTCGAACGTGATGTCGCACTGGATGGAGGCGCGCATCGAGAGCTTCTGCCCGATCGGCGTCGCGGTGACGCCCGCGGTGCCGGCAGGGACGAGGAAGCCGCGCACGCCGTCGTCGGTCATGGCCCACACCACCAGCACGCCTGCCACGGAGGCGAGCCCGATCCAGCGTTTCGCGCCGTCCAGGATCCAGCCCGCGTCGTCGCCGGAGCCGTCGCGGCGGGCGAAAGTCTTCATCGAGGCAGGGTCCGAGCCGGCCGTGGGCTCGGTCAGGGCAAACGCGCCGATCAGTTCGCCGGCGGCCATCCGGGGAAGCCACTCCTGCTTTTGGTCCTCGGAGCCCCACTTGTGGATGGCCGTCATGGCGAGGGAGCCCTGCACGGAGACGAACGTGCGGACGCCCGAGTCGCCGGCCTCGAGTTCCATCGCCGCGAGGCCATATTCGACGGCGGAGCGGCCGGGGCAGCCGTAGCCCTCCAGGTGCATGCCGAGCACGCCGAGCTCGCCAAGTTCCGGGGCGAGCTCGAGGGGGAACACGGCGTCCTCGTACCAGCCGGCGATGCCCGGCCGGATCCGCTGGTTCGTGAAATCGCGGACGCGCTCGCGCACGGTGCGCTCCTCCGCGCTCAGCAGGGAATCGATGGCCAGGACATCGGAGACGTCGGAAAGGTTGGCCTCATAGTTCATGCCAGCTTCGTTGCTCATGCCAGCATCCTACGGCCGCACCTGCAGGGGCGCGCCGGCGGCGGGGTGGTGCTGCAGGAAGTAGCCCCGCGTGGACGGCGCGAAACGGCAGACGGCGGCCAGCGCCACGCCCAGCCCCAGGAGCAGCACGCCGCTGATGAAGGCCCCGCCGACGCCGAAGATCTGCGTATCGCCGTAGTCCGGATCCCACATCTGTACCGCCGAGACGAAGAATGCCGCAGTCAGCATAAGGGCGCCGAGCAGGGGCATGACGCCGCGGAACCAGAAGTTCCGCGCCGAGCTGCGCAGGGTCGCACGGAAGTACCAGACGCACGCGAAGCCGGTCAGGGCGTAGTAGAACGCGATGAACAAACTGATCGAACTGATGGAGTCGGCGAGCAAGTTCTCGCTCAGGAAACTCATCAGGACGTAATAGGCGACGGCCGCGGCACCCATGACCTGGGTGGAATACCCCGGCGTCTGGTTGCGCGGGTGGACCTCGCCGAACCTGCGCGGCACGGCTCCGTGCACGCCCATGGACAAGGTGCCGCGGGCCGTGGGAAGAATGGTGGTCTGGGTCGAGGACAGCACCGAGGCCAGGACGGCGACGACGATCAGCCAGCCCCAGGGGCCCAGCACCACGTCCTTCATGGCCAGGAAGACATCGTTCTGGTTGGCCTCGTTGCCCAGCCCAATCCCTTCCGTGCCCACCGTGGCATACATCATCACCAGCAGGGCCACAGAGACGTAGATCGCCACAAGGACAAGCGCGGAAATGACGGCGCCTCGGCCGGGCGTGGTGGCAGGGTTTTCGGTCTCCTCGTTCACCGCGAGGCAGGTGTCCCAGCCCCAGTAGATGAACAGGGCCAGCAGGGCTCCATGCACCACCGCGCCGGGATCGGCGAACGCACCGGCGGKGTTGAACCACTCAAGGTCGAAGGCTTGGCCAGGGGCCGCGCCGGGCACCGCGCCCGCGATCCGGAAGATGATTGCCATCGCGAAGATGCCCAGCGAGAGGTACTGCACGTAGGTCAGGACCCGCTGGACATGTTCCCCGAGGCGGATGCCGCGGTAGTTCACGAAGGTCATGAACACGATGAACAGCACACCGGTGGCGGTGACCACGAGGCTGTTCCCGGCCAGCGAACCGTCGCCGATCAGCAGCCACAGGTACTGCCCGGCGACCTGGGCGAGGTTGGCCAGGACCACGACGCCGGCCAGGGCCACGCCCCACCCGCCCAGCCAGCCGGCCCAGGGACCGAACGCCCGGCGGGCCCAGATGAAGGTGGTCCCGCAGTCCGGCATGGCGCTGTTGAGCTCACGGAAAGCGAATGCGATGAAGAGCACGGGCACGAAGCCCAGCAGCAGGATCAACGGGGTGTAGTTGCCGTTCACCGCCACGATCAGTCCCAGGGTCGCCGCAAGCGAATAGACCGGCGCGGTGGAGGCCAGCCCCAACATGACGGAGTCTCCGAGATCCAGGATCCCGGCGCGCAGTCCCTTGGCCGGAACTGCCGCGGGACCCCCGGGGCCGCCGGCCGTCGTCGTCGTCGTGGTTCCGGTGCTCATAGGGCAATACCTGCCTTGCTGGAGTGGGCCTGGTTCGAGGCCGGGGCGGGCGCGTCAATCGTGTTGGGCACGAAGCGGCAGAAGTAGTCGGTGATGGGCCCGTCCGACTCGCGGATGCCGCAGCCGACCGATTCGCCGTCGACCACCCAGAGGCCGAGCACGGGGCGGTTGCCGTCGAAATCGGGAAGGGCATGGAACTGCTGGTAACACCAGCCTTCCCGGCCATAGTCGCCGGGTTGTTCGAGATCGATGCCGGCGGCGTGGATCCTGATGTTGTCCCCTTCCCGGCCGTGCAGCGGCTTGGCCACCCACTCCGTGAGCGGCCCGGGACCGTCAAGATAAGCCGGAAGCAGGTTGGGGTGGTCCGGGTAGAGGTGCCAGAGCGCCGCGAGCAGGGCCTTGTTGGACAGGAGCATCTTCCAGGCCGGCTCCACCCAGCGCGGATTGTGGGCGCGCTGCAGCAGCCGCTGCCCGAACGGCTCCTTCATCATCAGTTCCCAGGGGTAGAGCTTGAACATGGTGCTGATCATGAAGTTGTCGAGGTCCACGAAGCGGTTGAGGTCCGGATCCCATCCGATGTCGGACATGTTGATGCCGATGGTGGTCCAGCCGGCCTGGCTCGCGACGTCCCGCATGTAGGCCGCCGTCATCCAGTCCTCGCCGGATTCTTCCGCCTCGGAGTGGGCGACGTGGAGGGTGCTCATGCCGGTGCGGTACTGCAGCCTCTTCCACTGTCGGATGAGCGCTTCATGGATGCCGTTCCACTGGTCCTTTTCGGGAAGGACGTCCTGCAGCCAGAACCACTGGGCGACGGCGGCCTCAATGAGTCCGGTAGGGGTGTCCGCGTTGTACTCCAGCATCTTGGCCGGGCCGCCCCGGCCGTCGTAGACGAAGTCGAAGCGGCCGTAGACGTCCACATCGCCGGCCTGCAGCGATGCAGCCGCCAGTTCCATGGCCTGCGGCCCGATCCCGATGTTGCCCATGGCCCCGGTGGCGAGGAACTTCGCGGCCTCGAGGCACATGCGGTGCATGTCCTCGGCGGCCTTTTCGAGGGTCTCCACTTCGTCCATGGTGAATTCGTAGTAGGCGCCTTCGTGCCAGTACTCGACGTTCGTGCCGTCGGGCAGGGCCGTGGTGGAGAAGACGAGGCCTTGTGCTTCAATCCGCTGTTTCCAGTCCGGCCGCGGCGCGGATCCCAGTCGTTTCATCCCTAGCCTCCCGTGCTTCCGCCCTTGGCGCTGCCGCCGAAGCCGCCCCTGCTGACCGTGCCGCCCTTGGCGCTGTACCCCGTGGACGCCTTGGCCCCGGTGGGAACTGTCCTGCTGTAGCTGGGGTAGCCCGACCGGTTCTGGCCCAACCCGGGCACGCTGGCGCCGCGGGAGTAGAAGTACCAGGCGTAGATGCCGGAGCTGCGGCCGTCCGTGCTGCTGTTGTTGCACTGGGCATCATCGACTCGCTCGCCGGTGTCGTCGTTGAAGCACACCTGGGCGTAGTCGGCCTCGTCCTCGTTGCTGGCCACCATGGCGGTGATCGTGCCGGCCAGGAGCGCCGTGACGCCCAGCCCGACGACGACGGTACGGCGCTGCGAACGCTTCTTCCGCGCCGCCGCGGCCGCCAGACCGCGCTCGCGTTCCAGAGCGAAGGGGTCAACCACGGCGGGGGCAGTCGCGTCAGCCGGAAGTCCCGGCGGCGCGGGCTGGCCGGGCTGGTTCTGCAGCTCGGGCCGGAGCTCCGGCTGTGGAATCTGCCACGGAGGCTGCTTCCGGTCCTGCCGTGGACTGTCCGGGTGCTCGTCGTTTCGGCCCAAATCTGTCCCCTCACGTCTGGCCGCAGGGTATCCCGCGGAAGGCTTGCGTGCTTTTCCCGACGCCAGCCTAACCGGCCTCCGGATCCCGGGCGATGGAAAGGGCGTGACGTGTCTGCGGCGGGCGCGTGGGAAGCGTGCCGGCGCTGAGTCCGGGGCCGCGGGCACGCCGCAGGCCTACACTGGTGCCATGGAAACCGCATCCGTGCTTGCTGTCTGCAGGGTTCACCAGCTGCTCGATGATCCCGGCAGCGTCGGGGTCACCGCGATCGACAAGCGCCCCGTGGACGGACCGGTGAAAGTCCACAAACTTGGCCTGCGCGGTGATATCCAGGCGAGCAGGATCCACCACGGCGGCGAGGACCAGGCACTCTACGCGTACTCGCAGGGCGACGCCGACTACTGGGCCGGCGAACTCGACCGGGACATGCCAGCGGGCATCTTCGGCGAAAACCTGCGGATCACGGGCCTCAACGCCTCCAACGCCGTGATCGGCGAACGGTGGAAGGTCGGACTGGACGTCGAGGTGGAAGTCACCTCCCCGCGCATCCCCTGCGCCACCTTCCAGCGGCGGATGGGCGAGCCGCACTGGGTCCAGCGGTTCACCGAGGCCGGCAGGGTGGGCACCTACCTCCGCGTGGTCCGGACCGGCAGCATCGAGGCCGGAGACCACATCCACCGGCTCTTTGTCCCTGCCCACGGCGTGACAATCGCCAAGTGGTTCACCGATCCCACCCTGGAGGACATGGAGGCCCTGCGCGACGCCGACGCCGACGGCCAGATCCGCCTGCAGCCCGAGTACCACCAGAGGTTCGAACAGCTGCAGCGCCGTCTCGGGGTCTAGGCGTGGGGAGCCGGTGTGCGCAAGCTCACCAGCCGCCGTCGGCCCCTCAATTACCACTGTTCCGCTCCATGCCCTACACTTGAAATATCCCCCACTCCGGAAATCCCTTATTCCTGCCCAATTCTTGAGGCAGGACTGGCAAGTGTTGGGGCCCGCAAATGTGATGCGGGCATTTTCATAGGGAGAGCCGGCAAAAGAAAACGCTGTACAGACTGCTGGGATAGCAGCCAAGAGATGCAGCGGGAAGTCCTGCCACGGGATTGCGAAAGCGCCGGACTTCTATGTGACCCGCCGGTCAACCGTACGCCCGGCAATTCGTGTCACGCGTACTGCGGCTCCGCTCACCTCGGGTTGTGCCGCTTGGCCCCTATGGATGAGGAAATTTCACCTATGCCCGAAAATCAGAACAACTCCGTCGACACCGAACTCGCCACCGAGAACACCCAGGCCGACGTCGAGACTTCTGAAACGGCTGCCCCCGCAGCCGGCTCCGCCCCGGAATTCACCGAGGCTCCTGCAAACGTTGTAGCACCGGCCGCCGAAGCTGCCGAAGCTGCCCCGCAGGCAGAGACCAAGACCGAGGCCACTTCCGCCCCGGCCAAGGACGAGGACGCCGAAGAAGAAGGCGTCAAGTTCGTAGACCTCGGCATCGATGGCCGTGTCCTGGCCGCTCTGCAGGACGTCGGCTACGAGAAGCCGTCCCCGATCCAGGCAGCAACCATCCCGCTGCTGCTCGAAGGCCGCGACGTCGTGGGCCTGGCCCAGACGGGTACCGGTAAGACTGCAGCATTCGCAGTACCGGCACTGTCCCGCCTGGCCGAGCTCCACGACCTCAACGGCCCGTCCCGCAAGACCCAGGCCCTGGTGCTGGCCCCCACCCGTGAGCTCGCGCTCCAGGTTGCCGAGGCCTTCACCTCCTACGCCAAGCACATCGACGACTTCACCGTCCTGCCGGTGTACGGCGGCTCCGCCTACGGCCCCCAGCTCGCCGGCCTGCGCCGCGGCGCCCAGGTTGTTGTCGGTACCCCCGGCCGCGTCATCGACCACATCGCCAAGGGTTCCCTGGACCTGTCCGAACTCCAGTACCTCGTGCTGGATGAGGCCGACGAGATGCTCCGCATGGGCTTCGCCGAAGACGTTGAGCAGATCTTCCAGCAGACCCCCGCGGGCCGCCAGGTTGCGCTGTTCTCCGCCACGATGCCGAGCCAGATCCGCCGGCTCTCCAAGCAGTACCTGAACAACCCGGCCGAGGTGCAGGTCAAGTCCAAGACCACCACGGGCGCCAACACCCGCCAGCGCTACCTGCAGGTCATGGGCCCGCACAAGCTCGATGCGCTGACCCGCATCCTCGAGGTCGAAGAGTTCGAGGGCGTCATCGCCTTCGTCCGCACCAAGATGGCTACCGAGGACCTCGCCGACAAGCTGCGCTCGCGCGGCTTCCAGGCTGCCGCCATCAACGGCGACATCCCGCAGCAGCAGCGTGAGCGCACGGTCGAGGCCCTGCGCGACGGCAAGATCGACATCCTGGTCGCCACCGACGTCGCCGCCCGCGGCCTGGACGTCGAGCGTGTCAGCCATGTGGTCAACTACGACATCCCGCACGACACCGAGTCCTACGTCCACCGCATCGGCCGCACCGGCCGTGCAGGCCGTTCCGGCGACGCGATCCTGTTCATGACCCCGCGCGAGAAGTACCTGCTGCGTTCCATCGAGAAGGCAACCCGCCAGCCGGTGGAGCAGATGCACCTGCCCACGGCCGAGACCGTCAACACGCTGCGCCTGGGCAAGTTCGCCGAGCGCATCACGGAGACCCTCGCGTCCGAGGACGTTGCAGCGTTCCGCGACCTGATCTCCTCCTACGAGGAAGAGCACAACGTGCCGGCCTCGGAAATCGCCGCCGCACTGGCCGTCATGGCCCAGGGCGGACAGCCGCTGCTGGTCAAGGAACTGCCGGCAGCGCCCGAGTTCCAGAAGCGCGAGCGCTCCAAGGACGGCTTCGGCTCCCGCGGCCCGACCCGCACCCTGACCGAGGGCAACGCCACCTACCGGATCGCCGTCGGACGCCGCCAGCGCGTCATGCCGGGTTCCATCGTTGGCGCCATTGCCAACGAAGGCGGCATCTCCTCGGCCCAGATCGGCGGCATCGACATCCGCTCGGACCACTCCCTCGTGGAGCTCCCGGCGGACCTGAGCGCCGATCAGCTCAAGGCGCTGTCCCGCACCCGGATCGGCGGCGAGCTGATCCACCTGGAGCTCGACAACGGCCGTAAGCCGGCCGGGGACCGCGGTTCCTACCAGGGCAACCGTGGCGGCGACCGCGGCGGAGACCGTGGCGGCTACTCCGGCGGCAGCGGCAACTTCAAGGGCAACGGCGGCTTCAAGCGCGAATTCCGCAAGGGCGACGGCGAGCGGTCCTCCGCTGACCGTGGCGGCCGCTCGTTCAGCGAGCGTTCCGAGCAGCGCACCTTCGGCGCGGACACCCGCAAACCCCGCACCGAAGGCGGCTTCAAGCCCCGCAACAAGTGGTAACCACTAGCACCCTCTGAGAACGGGCCGGCTCCCTGTGAGCCGGTCCGTTCTTGTTTAAGCTTCCGGCCCCGTGTTCGCTTCGTCACAGCGGCGGCCGCCGATTGGTCCCGGGAGCCGATTCGGGCCCCCAGGACCGCCCCGGGAGCCCGGATTTCCGCTGTTTCCGGCCGGTCCGGCGTCGTACGGCCGCCGATTTGTTGGTGGGCGAATCTTCCGGTAGAGTATTTACTCGTTGCCCCCCTAGCTCAGTGGTAGAGCGCGTTCTTGGTAAGAACGAGGTCACCGGATCGATTCCGGTGGGGGGCTCTGAATGAGGGCCTGTGTCAAGGCGGTTTTTGACCGGCTTAGCGCAGGTTTTCCTCATTTACGGCGGTGTAGCTCAGTTGGTTAGAGCGCACGACTCATAATCGTGAGGTCGGGAGATCGAGCCTCYCCACCGCTACAGACAAGACCCCCGGAATCATTGAGATTCCGGGGGTCTTTCTGTTTTCTCGCTTAGAGACGATCAGGGCCTGATCCTTCCCGTTCCCCCAAAATCCATCCTTTTCTCCGAATGGTGGATACAAAATGGATACAGTCCGCAATCGCGACGTGCGGCTGGAGCCCACACGAGGCTTTGTGGCCGTTTGCCGAACTGGTGGGGCACTTGCCGTCACGCTCATGCATCCCAAGGGCACTCAGACACGCCCAGTGCCCCAGGGTGGGCGGTATCTTCCAAGGCTGCGGTCGTGGCTTGCCCGCCCGTGAGGGCCGTGCAGTGGAGATACTCTATTCGGAACGGCTTACTAGGGGGGACACTATGGATGGATTTTTCGATGGGCTCGGTACCGAGCTGGTTATGCTCGTGATCGGCCTGCTTGTTGGGGGTGGGGCCGGTTCAGCGGTCACGTGGAGAATCACAACGAAGAAGCAATTGGTGCGGCAGAGCCAGAAGGCGGGAAATGACGCCACTCAGAACCAAGTTGGACATGACTACCTCCAGGAACGCGGCAAGTGACTCAGAGCCAGAAGGCGGGATCTGGATCCTCCCAGGTTCAAGTGCACGGCGACGTCATCAACCAAACTTTTCAACTGGGCCCGACGAAACAGGAAATGGAGGTAGCGCTGCGGGAGGAGGGTGACCGCATCTTAGACACCATCCGCAAGGAAGTGGCGGCGACGTATGTAGCTGAGGGTCAAGTGGTGGCACAGAGCCGAATCGGACTGTTCGACCAAAAGTTACTAGACGTGCTTGCGCACGAGGGAACCTTGGACGCGCTCAAAGACCCGGCGTTCCAAGTGCTTCTTAAGCGGGCACAGATCGGGGCCGCGTCAACAGAACGCGAGGCGGACTACGATCTCTTAGCCAACCTACTTGGTGAGCGGACTCGCGACGGCGACCGTAGGGCTCGGGCCAGCATCGCGAGAGCGGTCGACGTTGTTGACAGCCTTGATGATGCGGCCTTGCAAGGGCTTACGCTTCTGTTTTACTTGTGGGACCTGCAGCCCGGACAGGGGGACATCGAGACCGGACTTGATTTCTACAGTCGGGGCCTTGGGAAAATCGGCTTCGACATACTCCCGATGGGGGAGGGGTGGTTGGATCACATCGACATACTCGGCCTCGCTCGAATCGAACGCACGGGCTCACAAACGCTCAAGAACTTTCAAGAGAAGTTTGCGGCGGCGGTCCCCGGCTACACCTGCAGAGGTGTGGCGGAAGACCAAGCGTTGAATGTGGAGAAGAAGTTCTTGGACGAGGCCGGCGTTGAGTTCAAACTAGTGCCGCACTACCTCAAGCCGGGATACCTCAGGTTGCCATACGCCCGCATAGAGAGTCTTAAAGCAAACATTGAAAGCCCTCCCCTCTCGTCGAAACAGCAACAGCGGGCCGTCGAAATTGCGATATCGGACACGGGGATAGATCAACACGATCCTGATGTGGTACCTCGGTTTGTCGAAGCCGTGGATGCTCGTCCCGAACTGGCCGCATGCGCGGCATGGTGGAACCAGATTCCCTAC
The DNA here is from genome assembly GCF_056406825.1 of Arthrobacter sp. P1_A5. Taxonomy (NCBI): domain Bacteria; kingdom Bacillati; phylum Actinomycetota; class Actinomycetes; order Micrococcales; family Micrococcaceae; genus Arthrobacter; species Arthrobacter sp. P1_A5. Next base: position 19,266 of record NZ_JBFTZL010000046.1, read on the forward strand.
CCGCCAATCAGAACCTCGGCCGGTACGGCAGTTGGATACTCAAACGCGGCTCGGTTTATTAGCATGGCGGGTGTGCCACCTTTGCACGAATACCTACTCCGCTGATGTAAGCGACACACAAGCCAAAGGCCACGGTAACGCGAGACGCAAGTTGCCGGGGCCCTCATGATCTGCAATTTGTCACACGAAAGCCCCAGGGGTAACCCGGGGGCATTCTTCGACTCAATATTCACTTGGCGAGGTAGCGGTAGAGCGTGGCAACCGAGACGCCCACAGCGTCCGCTATTTCCTGGGGGCTCATGACCCCAGCGGCGTGCAGCTGCTTCGCCCTGTTGACCTTCGCGCTGTCCAGCAGTTTCGGCCGCCCCCCGTTGCGGCCGCGCGCACGCGCCGCAGCAAGCCCGATGTTCGTGCGCTCGCGGAGTAGGTCACGTTCGTATTCAGCGAACGCCCCGTAGATACCCAGCATGAGCTTCGCTTGGGCACTGTTGCCGTCCGTGCTAAGCATGGGGTTGTCCAGCACCCGAACCCCCACACCCTGTTCCGCCAGTTCTTGGAACAACTGCACGAGATTCCCGAGGGACCGCCCCAAGCGGTCCAGCTTGGCGACTACCAGCGTGTCGCCTTCCCGCAGGGAATCCAGACACTGGGTGAGGCCTGGACGCTCGGCCTTCGCCCCGCTGACGCCGTGGTCTTGGAACAGGTGGCGGGGGTCAGCTTTGACCCCGGCCGCTAACAGCGCATCGGGCTGCCCGTCTGTGTTTTGATCTGCCGTGCTGACTCGCATATATCCAACCAGTGCCATTCCCATTCCCCATTCTCAGTTACTCAACTCTTGAGCTTGTTATAAGAAGTAGTTTATGAGAAGGGTAATGATAAAGCAGTTCCCTTTAATTTCCGAGGGTCAGCCACCCATGGCTGGCCGCCATGCTGGCACTCAGCAAACGATCGTTTTTAAGAATCGGAATGGATAGGGTGAGCCATGAACACCCCGCAACGGCAACACATTGGCCTCCCCGCCCTGGTCGCCATGGTGGCGATGGTCGCCGTTTTCCTGATACCCGCGTGGATACCGGCACTGCGCACCGCACCGTGGGAGTGGATCGTCGTGGCCATTCAGGCCATCCTCACAGTGGCCCTGGTGGTGTATCTTGTCAGATTCGTGCGGAAGCAACGGGACGACTACTGGCGCGAACGAGGCAAAGACCCTAGGCATCCAGAGGCATGACCAGCTCTCCTCATAAGCCCATCGTTTCTGCGAACGACCGGCCAGTTCAGTGCGTACCTGTCGGTGTTACCGTGAGCCATGTTCAATAGCGACCGACCACGAACGGTAACCCGATGGCTGATTAAAGTCGCTGCCGGTGTCCTGCTTGGCCTCCTAGCCGGGGTGCTCATTAATTGGCAGTTCGCTCTAGGAATGGTTCTGATCTACTTCGTTGTCGCCTGGGCAGCAGAGCGGGGCCAGAAGCAAAAGAGGGAAACCGACGCGTACCGCGAGCAGTGGCTCGGCAAGCGGAAGAGCAACGGCGCGGAATAGCCGGATCCTTCCGCCTCGTCTTTCCATCGTTTTTGCAATATATCTATTGATCGTGCACCCACCTCCTTGGTCGAAACGGCGGGGAACCAGATCACGACTCAACTCTTGCGCCACTTCTTTAGCTTCTGTAGGCGATTGGGGGAGTCAGCCGTCGGTTCGCCATCAGGCTAGTCCGCTTCCGTGGCGTGCTTGCCGGGGTTGATCGGCTTGCCTCGGCTGGCTGCGCAGATCCGGGCTATTAGGTATTGTTCGGGCCGTCCAAGACCTCACCGCAGACAACTCTGCCTTGGTCGAGGTGACCGTTCTGGCCCAGATGCCGGTCGGCACTCAGGATGGCGCGCCCTTTCAACAGCACAAGGAAAAATGCAGAGACAATTCAACGCTATGTGAGAGAGTGATGCCATTACTCATTAGGGGCAATCGTGCGAAAAACACCGGTGTTCTTGTGGGTCTTCCTGCTGCTGTCTGTCCTCTGGTACTTCGCTGTCGGAACAATCGACTCAGTTCTCATGTCCCACAGATATTCCACGTTTTCGAACTTCTGCTACAGGAAGTTATTGCCGGCCGGGCTCATCCACGGCCCCGAGGGCTCGCCGTCGTTCCCTGGGGGCGCCTATAGCTTCGCCCCGTTGGGAGTCGAATGTGCCTTCGGAATGCGAGACGGGTCGGTGGTCAAGTCATTCCAGGTCCGGTATTTCCCGCTGGCTGCTGCTGCAATCCCTTTGCTGACCTCGCTGTCGTTCTTCGTTTTCATCCTGCTTCGTCGCCACTCATGGAGCGCCAGAAAATGATAAGTCTTAGCGCGTTCATTGGTATCGCCATCCTGACGATATTCGCGGGCCAGGCGGCCGCCGAGGCCACCGTTCATCAAGAGTCAGTCAAGAAAGAAATCGAAGCCATCGGGGCCACTGGCTCATCCCCGGCAGCCGTCGCCGAACTGATCGTCGACAGCAAGCTCAAGGACTTCGCACTCTCGAACTTCCCGAAGTGCATTGAAACAGGAACACTTGAAGCTCCAAATCAGACACGAATATCCGGTATCTGATCGAGCGACGGAGATTCCCCCGCGGATCCGGAAAGTCGCCATTTGGAGCTGCGATTTGACCGCCAATCCCGAACTGACGGTCACAGGGGACCACTCAAGTTAGCTCCGGGTGATGCCGCACCCGAGACCAGAAACTACCCAGCCGCCAGGAATGGTCCGGCTTACACCGGCAATCCAGTCACCACTGCGCGCCGTCCGTTCATCGATTGCTTTCCATCCATCGGTTGGAGCGCCGGAAGGCGCGTTTACCGACTTAGCCCACGTCACCGCGGCCGCTTCAGGGGTTGGCTCTCCGGGAACACTCGTGTCAACGTCAGCAACATAGGCGCCGTGACAAGGCGCGGCACTACCGCTTGGCACGGCGCCGGTGGAGGCCGGTTGCGCCGCACACGACGACAAAGTGAACAGGATGAGGGCCATTACTCCGGCTCTCCCGACGTTTTTCCTCATGGCCGCATCGTACGGCTGGAGGTCAGTCATGCCAACGGGCAGACGTATACCTTCCGTGGCGGGCAGATGCACCCAATACGATCGTTTTGATAGAGCCGCTAGACGATATGAGGTAGCCGGGTTTTTCGGGCTGGAACCTCCTTTTCAAAGCGGGACGTGGGTTGCCTGCCAGACTTGGCGGACAGGTAGAGCCACATTTGAAATTGGAGGTTCCAGCTATGTTCGAGCGTACAAGCGTCGGCCTGGATGTCCATGCCCGTTCYGTCGCCGGATGCGCCCTGGACGCGCAGACCGGCGAGATCATTCCGCACCGGATGACTCCGGATTATGCCGAGATTCTTGCCTGGATCGTCTCTCTTCCAGCCCCGGTGCGGGTCGTCTACGAGGCCGGCCCGACGGGTTTCGGGCTGGCCCGGTTTCTGC
>NZ_JBFTZL010000047.1:0-22510 GCF_056406825.1 Arthrobacter sp. P1_A5
CTCGGCGGCCGACCTCAAGGGCAAGACGCTCGCGTCGCCGCAGCTCGGCGGCACCCAGGACGTGGCCCTCCGCGCCTGGCTCGGCAAGCAGGGGTTCAAGACCTCCACGGACGGCAGCGGCGACGTCTCGATCAACCCGACCGAGAACGCCCAGACCCTCAAGCTGTTCCAGGACGGCAAGCTCGACGGCGCCTGGCTGCCGGAGCCCTGGGCCTCCCGCCTGGTGCTCCAGGCCGGCGCAAAGGTCCTGGTCGACGAGAAGGACCTGTGGGAGAAGGGCGAGTTCGTCACCACCGTCCTGATCGTGAACAAGACGTTCGCGGCCGAGCACCCTGCCACGGTGCAGGCGCTGCTGAAGGGCCATGTCGAATCCGTGGACTGGCTCAACGCGGCGCCCGCCGCGGAGAAAGCCACCGTCCTCAACGACGGACTCAAGGCAGCCGCCGGCAAGGCGTTGCCGGCCGACGTCATCGACCGGTCCCTGAAGAACATCGTMTTCACCACCGACCCGCTCGCAGGGACGTACAGGAAACTGCTCCAGGACGGCGTCGACGCCGGCACCACCAAGCAGGCCGACATCAACGGCATCTTCGACCTCACGGCGCTCAACAGCGTTCTGAGCGAGAGTGCGGCCGGCAAGAAGATCTCCGCCGAGGGGCTCGGCAAGGACTAGCGCCCGGGCCCCCAGACATCCGCCACAACAGTAAGGACCAGACCATGCCAGTCGTACTGGAACACCTGGGCAAGCGCTTCGGCGCCGGCGCCCCGGTGCTGGACGACGTCAACGCCACCATCGGGCAGGGCGAGTTCGTCGCCCTGCTCGGTGCCTCCGGCTGCGGCAAGTCCACCCTGCTCAACATCATGGCGGGACTGGAGGCCCCGACGTCGGGCGCCCTGGAAGTGCCCAGCGACGGCGCCGCCTTCATGTTCCAGGACGCGGCACTGTTTCCCTGGCTGACCGCGCGGGAGAACATCGAGCTGGCCCTAAAGCTGCGCGGCGTCGGGAAATCCGACCGCCGGGTCCGGGCGGGGGAGCTGCTGGACCTGGTGCACCTGGGCGGTGCGGGGGACAAACGGCCCCACGAACTCTCCGGCGGGATGCGCCAGCGCGTCTCCCTGGCCCGGTCGCTGGCCCAGGACCGCCAACTGCTGCTCATGGACGAGCCGTTCGCGGCCCTGGACGCGATTACGCGGGACCTGCTCCATGACGAGCTGGAACGGATCTGGAAGGAAACCGGCCGGACCATCGTCTTTGTCACCCACAACGTCCGCGAGGCCGTCCGGCTTGGCCAGCGAGTCCTGCTGCTCTCCTCCCGGCCCGGCCGCGTGGTGCGGGAATGGCACGTCAGCGAAGAGCACCGCACCGACGCCGGGCTGGCCGGCCAGCTCACCGGCGAAATCACCACCCGGCTACGCGAGGAGATCCGCCGCCATGCCAAGTAACCAGCTTCCCGTGGCGGAAGCACCGGCCGAGGCCCGCAAGGTCCACGCCGCCCTGACCCGTTCCTCCACCGGCAAGGAAGATCTCCGCGAGCTCGAAGCGGGCCTCGACTCCCTGCAGTCTGACTCCATCCGCAAGGTCCGCATCGACTGGAGCCGGATCCTGCTGCCGGTGGCCGCGCTCGCGGTGCTGATCATCCTCTGGCAGTTGTACGTCTCCCTCGGCTTCAAGCGGCGCGACGTCGTGCCCGGCCCCCTGGATGTCATCGGCCAGGTCGGAATCCTGTGGGGCGAGGGCAAGCTTCAAGAGGCCGTCTGGACCTCGCTGCAGCGCGGCGTCGTGGGCTTCCTGATCAGCGTGGTGATCGCGACGCCGGTGGGTCTGGTGCTGGCCCAGGTGGCACCGCTGCGGCGCGCTTTCGGGCCGCTGATCTCCGGGCTGCAGGTCCTGCCGTCGGTGGCCTGGGTGCCGGCCGCTATTCTCTGGTTTGGGATCACGGATGCCACCGTGTATTTCGTGGTGTTCATGGGTGCGATTCCCTCGATCATCAACGGCCTGATCTCCGGTGTGGACCAGATTCCGCCGCAGTACCGCAGCGTCGGGAAGGTCCTGGGTGCGTCCCGTCTCCAGCTGGCCCTGCAGATCATCCTGCCGGCGGCCCTGCCCGGGTACCTCGGCGGCCTCAAGCAGGGCTGGGCGTTCTCCTGGCGCTCGCTCATGGCGGCGGAAATCATCGCCGTCGGCGGCACCATCGGCTTCGGTCTGGGCTCCATGCTGGACCAGGGCCGCGTCCTGTCCGACATGACCATCGTCATGTCCGCCATCCTGCTGATCCTCGCCGTCGGAATCCTGATCGAGCTGCTCGTGTTCGCGCCGGTTGAAAAGCGGCTGCTCCGCCGCCGCGGCCTCCTGGCCGGCAGCACCCGCTAGGCCAGCCCCCAGCCCCTCCAAAGCAACGCGCGGTTACTTACGGCCCATATTTCCATTGGTTTATGGGCCGTAAGTAACCCCGCGTTCCTTTTTCGATGGCTCCTTGCCCGGGTACAGGCACGGGCCTACACTCACGCCTAGAGGCCGGATTGCGGCCCCTTCCACGGCTGATGCAAGCCCGATTCCTAGGAGGTCGCTGTGGCAGCAAAATTTGGCGTGCTGGCCCTGGTCGAAGCCAAAGCGGGGAAGGAACAGGACGTCTGGGACTTCCTGAACGGAGGGCGCGAAATCGTGCTCAACGAGCCCGGAACGCGCACCTGGTATGCCTTCCGGGTCAACGAGAACACCTTCGGTATCTTCGACACCTTCGATACCGAGGAGGACCGTCAGGCCCACCTCAGCGGCGCCATCCCCGCCGCCCTCGGCGAACACGGTCCGGCCCTGCTCGCCAAGGATCCCGACATCAAGCTGATCGAACTCATCGCCGTGAAATAGGGGTGCCCCCGGCCGCCGCAGATCAGGAGCGGCGATTGCCATTATGTGACGCGGCGTTACCTTGCGTGAACTGGTGTTGCCGCACCGTTGTTCCGCTATGTGACGCCGCCCTATCGTCGATGCATGGCAATTCAGGACATTTACCCCACGGCGCTGCGCCTCCTCGGCCGTCCCGTGCTGGTGGTCGGCGCCGGACCGGTGGCCGCCCGGCGCACCAAGGGGCTGCTCGACGCCGGAGCCCGCGTCACCGTCGTGGCCCCGGCCGCCTGCCCGGCGCTCGCCGAACTTGCCGGCGCCGGCCTCCTGAACTGGGAGCCCCGCCCGTACCGTGCGTCCGACGTCGACGGCGTGTGGTTCGTCCAGACCGCCACCGGCGACGCCGCCGTGGACGCCCAGGTCTCCGCCGACGCCGAGGCGCAGCGCATCTGGTGCGTCAACGCCTCCGACCACGAAGCCTCCGCCGCCTGGACGCCCGCCGTYGCCGTGGTGGACGACGTCAAGATCGCCGTCAACGCCGGCGGAGACCCGCGCCGCGCCATGGCCCTGCGCGACGCCGTCGCCACGGCCCTGGCCACCGGAGACCTGCCGCTGCGCCGGCACCGGGTTCCCGGCACGTGGGCAACTCCCGGATCCGTGGCCCTCGTGGGCGGCGGTCCCGGCGACACCGGACTCATCACCGTCCGCGGCCGCCGGCTCCTTGGCCAGGCCGACGTCGTGGTGGCGGACCGGCTCGGCCCGCGTGAACTCCTGGCCGAACTGGCCCCCGACGTCCGCGTGGTGGAGGTCGGCAAGACCCCCGGCCACCACCCGGTGCCGCAGTCCGAAATCAACCGGATCCTGGTCGAGGAAGCCCTGCAGGGCCACCGCGTGGTCCGGCTCAAGGGCGGCGACCCCTACGTGCTGGGCCGCGGCGGCGAGGAAGCCGAATTCTGCCGGCAGCACGGCGTCGAGGTCGAAGTGGTTTCCGGCGTCACGTCGGCGATTTCCGTGCCCGCCGCCGCCGGCATCCCGGTCACGCACCGCGGGCTGGCCAAAGGCTTCAGTGTGGTCACCGGCCATGAGGAACTCTCGGAAGTGCCGGCCCGTGCCGACCACACTGTGATCCTGCTCATGGGTGTGGGCCAGCTGCGCGATTCCGCAGCCTCCCTGGGCCGCGCCGGTTTGCCTCTTCAGACGCCTGTTGGCATCGTAGAGAATGGATACCTGCCAAACCAGCGGGTGACCATCGGAACCCTCGGGACCATCGCGGACCAGGCGGAGGCCGCAGGCGTAGCGAATCCCGCCGTGATCGTGATCGGCGACGTGGTCCGCGTCAGCCCGTTCGCGCCGTCGCACTTCAAGACCGCGGACTACAGCACCACCTCCCCGAACGCTCCCCGCACCACCAAGACCCGCGTACTGACCCCCTAACACCCGTCGATTGCTCCACAACTGCCGTTATCAAGCCCCAAAAGGGCGTTTGTGGAGCAACGGATGCAGAAGAAAAAAGGAACACAGCCGTGTCAACTAGCACCCCCGTAGGAACCGCCGCCCGCCCGCTGCGCGTCGCCGTCGTCGGCTCCGGTCCCGCCGGCGTCTACGCCGCGGACATCCTGACCAAAAGCGAGGCCGTCAAGAGCGGCGAGCTCACCGTCAGCATCGACCTCTTCGACCGCTACCCGGCACCCTACGGTCTGATCCGCTACGGCGTGGCCCCCGACCACCCCCGCATCAAGGGCATCGTCAACGCCCTGCACAAGGTCCTGGACCGCGGTGACATCCGGTTCTTCGGCAACGTGGACTACGGCACGGACTTGTCCATCGATGACCTCCGCACCCACTACGACGCCGTCATCTTCGCCACCGGCGCCATCAAGGATGCGGACCTCAACATCCCCGGCATCGAGCTCGAGGGCTCCTACGGCGGCGCCGACTTCGTGTCCTGGTACGACGGGCACCCCGACGTGTCCCGCGAATGGCCGCTGGAGGCCAAGGAAATCGCCGTGATCGGCAACGGCAACGTGGCCCTCGACGTGGCCCGCATGCTCTCCAAGCACGCCGACGACCTCCTGGTCTCCGAAATCCCGGACAACGTCTACGCCGGGCTGAAGTCCTCGCCGGTCACGGACGTGCACGTGTTCGGCCGGCGCGGACCCGCCCAGGTCAAGTTCACGCCCCTGGAACTGCGCGAACTCTCCCACTCCAAGGACGTGGACATCATCCTCTACGCCGAGGACTTCGAGTTCGACGCCGAATCGGACCGGCAGATCCAGAGCAACAACCAGACCAAGACCATGGTGGGCACGCTCACCAACTGGATCGCCGAACAGCCCGAGGACCTCTCCGAGCTCACCGCGTCCCGCCGGCTGCACCTGCACTTCCTGCACAGCCCCGTCGAGATCTACGCAGAAACCACAGACGGCGCCGACGCGCCCGGCCGCGTCGCCGGGATCAAGTTCGAGCGCACCGAACTGGACGGCACCGGCAACGCCCGCGGCACGGGCGAGTTTGTCGAGTACCCGGTCCAGGCCGTGTACCGCGCCATCGGCTATTTCGGCTCCGCCCTCCCCGAGGTCGAGTTCGACCACAGCAAGGGAGTCGTCCCGAACGACGGCGGCCGGGTCCTGGACGCCGCCGGCACCCACGTGCCGGGGATCTACGCGACAGGCTGGATCAAGCGCGGCCCGGTGGGACTGATCGGCCACACCAAGGGTGACGCCCTCGAAACCGTGACCTACCTGCTTGAGGACCGCGAAAACCTGCCGCTGGCCGCGGCGCCCGCCCCCGAGGCGATCGTCGAGCTCCTGGCGGGCCGCGGCGTCGCGTACACGAGCTGGGAAGGCTGGCTGGCCCTGGACGAGCACGAGCGCGCCCTCGGTGAAAAGGCCACCGCTGCCGGCGGGTCGCACGGCGTCGCCGTCCAGCGCGAGCGCATCAAGGTGGTGCCCCGCGAGGACATGGTGGAGATCTCCCGCGGCGCCGCCGTCGAGGTCTAGCCTCGACGCAGAGCAACGACGCAGAGCAACGACGCAGAGCAACACAGAGCAAGGCGGCGCCGCTTCGCGCCCATTCGAGACAAGAAGAGGGTCGCGAAGTGGCCCCGCGTCGTTTTCATGGCCTCCAAGGGCGTGGAAACCCGGGTGGTAGTCAGTAGGCTTACCGTCATGGATGAACACTCGCCCGGGGCCGGCCAATGAGGCTCCGCCACAGCAACGCGTCCGGCCGCGGATACCGCAGGGTCCCCGCAGGGACTGGGTTCAGTTACAAGGACCTGGACGGTTCCACCCTGCCGCCGGGCCCCGTGCGGGAACGGCTCGAGGGCATCGGGATCCCGCCGGCCTGGACCGACGTCTGGATTGCCCCGTACGACAACGGGCATATCCAGGCCACGGGCGTCGACGCGGTGGGCCGCCGGCAGTACATCTACCATCCGAGCTGGCGGGAACGGAAGGACCGGCTGAAGTTCGACCGTTCGCTCCAGCTGGCTGAGACCCTGCCGGCCGCACGCCGCCTGGTGACCATGGACCTGCGCTCCGAAGGGCTGACGCGGGAACGGGTGCTGGCGGCCGCCTTTCGGATGCTCGACAGCGGATCATTGCGCGTCGGCTCGGAGCGCTACACCAACGAAAACGGCAGCCACGGCCTCGCCACCCTGCTCTGCGCCCACGTCAAGGTGCGCAAGGATGAACTCCGGCTCAGCTTCCCGGCCAAGAGCGGCAAGACCTGGGAGTCGCGGATTGACGACGCCGACCTCGCCGCCGTCGTGCGCCAGCTCAAGCGCCGCGGCGGCAACGCCCGCCTGCTGGCCTACAAGGACGGCCGCAGCTGGCATCCGGTGTCGAGCGCGGACATCAACGAGTACGTCAAGGAGCGCACGGGGGAGGACTTCACCGCAAAGGATTTCCGCACCCTGCGGGGGACGGCGGCGGCAGCGGTCAGCCTGGCGCAGAGCGGCCCCCAGGCGAAGGTCTCTGCCCGGAAGAGCGCGGTGAGCCAGGCCATGCAGGACGCGGCCGCGGTCCTGGGCAACACACCGTCGATCGCCCGGAAAAGCTACGTGGATCCCCGGCTGCTGGACCACTTCGCGGCCGGGGAAACTATCGACCCGAGGCGGCTGGATTCCGCCGAGTCCGAGATCCGCGCCCTGCTGTACCAGGAAGGCGACGTGGTGCCGCTGCGGAAGGCCGCCGGCTAGGGCGCGGCCCGGCGGCACCTCAGAACTCGGCGTTAATGAACCCGATGACAATCGCCGTCCACCAGCACAGCTGCGAGATCACCAGGCACAGCAGCAGATGGACCCGTTGGCCGGCGGTCAGGTCCCTGAACGAGGCGTCGGGCGTCAGCCTGGCCAGCCGCCTCATGAGCGGAATGAGCATTATCCCGTTCAGGCTGAGCACAAGGACGGCGGCGAGCTTGAGGTCCGTCATCGGGTTGCTCAGGTGCGGGTTCAGGAACGCGCCCGTGGCCAGCATGCCGGCCAGACCGCCCCAGATCAGCGGTGTCGCCGCGCCGTCGAGCCTGATGGTTTCGGCCAGGTCGCGTCTGCCGATCAGCCACAGGAAGCCGTGCCAGTCCATCAGGACGACGGCGCCAAAGGCCACGACCATCGACAGCACGTGCAGCACGACGGCGATATGGTGGACATAGGTGTCGACATGGACCGCGGTGGACAACGTGACCGAGAGCAGCCAGGCCGCGGCGGCCGCGGCGGACAGGCCGGCCACAAGCCGCCGCGTGGACCGCTCAGATTCACGGTGCCGTCGGAGGGTGCGCCTGCTCACCGGAACGTAGCTCATGCCATACCTCTGCGAGACCTGCCGCGGTGGCCCTCCCAGCCCGGCCCGGGGTAGCTCCACGATAGTCCCGCGGGCGGATGCCAACAAGGAAATCCCCATCCGGGGCGGCGGCTACATCCGGCCGAAGCGCGCCCGGACCAGCGCGAACACGCCGTAGGCAATGAAGCCCGCCCCGATCGCCAGGAGCAGGTATGGGCCGAAGGGGTGGTCCCGGAGCGCCTTGAGGCTGCCGTCCAGGCCGGTGGAGGAACCGGGATTGTTGGTCGCCGCGGCCACGACGAAGAGCAGCCCGGTCAGGATCAGCGCCAGCCCTTTCGAGACGTGCCCGGTGACGCCAAGGGCGCTGATGACCCTGCCGCGGCGGGTCCCCTCGAAGTGCTGCAGTTCCTCCTTGAACTTCTTCCCGAAGCCCTTGACGATGAAATACACGCCGATTCCCATGATGGTGAGCCCGAGGCCGACAAGGGCCGGAACCCCCAGCGGTGACTGGATCAGGGCCGTGCTGAAATCCCGGGTCGAGTCGCCCGAATCGCCGCGCTGGCCGAGCCCGAAGCCCGCGAAGCTCAGCCCGACGCTCCCGTACGCTATGGCGAGGAAACCGGAGGAAATGAGTTTGCCCAGCTGCTCCCGGCGCGGCAGGTGGCGGCCCCGGAGCGTCGCCTCGCTCAGCTGCCAGAGCGCGAGGCCCGCGCAGGCGATGCAGGCCGCCCACATCACCGCCGGACCCCAGGGGTTGGCGGCGAGTTGTTCGATGGCGCCGGTGGGTTCGGCCTGGCCCGGCGCGCCCAGGACCAGGGCGACGGCGATGGCCCCGATCACGATATGAAGCAGTGCCATCACCGCGAATCCGGAACGTGCGACGACGTCGAGCGCGGTGCTGTTCGACGCCGCCTCCGCGGTGTCGACGGCGTCGCCGAGGGTGGCTTCGATCCCGGACTCTTCTTCTGCCATGGTGATGCGGGTATTCCTCGTCTGGTCCGGTGGAAYGGTGTTGTGCCGGTGTTGCGCCGGTGTGCCGTGTCGTGCCTGCGGCGGTGTGCCTATGCCGCCGATTCTACGCGCGGCGAAGTGGCAGCCGCGTGGACTACCGCGTTTTTGGTAAGTGTGCTTACCATAGCCGAGTCATGGCCCCGCTCGTGGACATGCCGCGGACCGGCAGCCTTGCTGCCCCCGCGATTCGGATTCGAAGACAGATGATAGGAAGCTCAACATGGCAGGTAATCTTGTTGCCCGATCCATTCACGACCTGACGGCAGCCGCCTGGTTCGGCGGTTCCCTGATGGGCGCCATTGGGCTCAACGGTGCTACGGCTGTTGCCAAGGACCCTGCGGAACGTACCCGCCTCTCAAGCCTGGGCTGGAAGAAGTGGGCGCCGTACCAGACGGCGGCGTTTGGGGCGCATTTTCTTTCGGGCCTCGCCATCATGTGGGAGAACAAGGGCCGGATGGCCAAGCAGGACGGCGTCACGCGCCTGAGCGTCTACAAGTCCGTCGTCACCCTCGCCGGAGCCGCTGTGACCCTGTACGCGGGCCTGCAGGGAGCCAAGGTGGACAAGCTGGCCGCCGAGGGCGCCAAGGGTGCCACCGAGCCGAAGCCGGGTGCCTCCGAGGAACTCCGTTCCGCGCAGCAGCAGCTGAAGATACTGCAGTGGACCATCCCCGTATTCGCCGGCTGGGTGGTCGTGCTCGGCGCCAAGCACGGCGAGATGCAGCGGCCCAAAAACGTCCTGAAGGGCCTCGTCCGCTAGCCCTGGCACAGCCGGTATGCGCCACTGTTGAGGGCCGGAACATCGCGTTCCGGCCCTCAACAGTGGCAGTCGCACTCTCGCCGGAACAGCACTCTCACGCCGGAACGGGGGGAGCCGAGACTGCGGCCCGGCCCTTCGATTGCCGGGCCCGCAGGATGATCTTGAAGATTTCACCGAGGAACAGCAGCACCACGCCCGGCACCAGGCAGAGAAGCCACTGCTGGCCGGTAAGCGGCAGCGTGCCGAACAGGTCCTGCATCACCTTCATCTGGGTGATCAGCATCGACCCGAGGACGGCCCACGCGAACGCCCAGAGCAGCTTCGGGTTGGACACCGTGGCGGGCCCGAAGGCGCTCTCGGTCGGGTAACGCAGATTGAGCGCCACGAAGATGTTCATCAGCCCCAGCCCCACCACGGCCATGGTCTGGCCGACCTCCAGTGAACCGTAGGTGGTCTTGCCGATCTGCACGAGGACCAGCGTCGCGGCCGCCATGAAAAGCCCGACGACGAACAGGCGGACCATCATCGACCGGACGAGGATCGGCTGGTTGAAGGGCCGCGGTTTGCGGTCCATGATGCCCGGCGTCGCGAGATCCAGGCCCATCACGGCCCCAATCGGGGCGACGATCGCCATGTGGATCCACAGCACCTGGGCGGGGCTGAGCAGGGCCGTGCCGGCTATGGCGAAGGCCGAGGATCCGATGAACGCCAGAATGAACATGAACAGGTTGGCAACCTGGATCCGGATGAACTTCTGCAGGTTGTCGTACACGAGCCGGCCCTCTTCGACCGCCGCGACGATGGTGGCAAAGTTGTCGTCGGCCAGGATCATCTTGGCCGCACCCTTGGCGACGTCGGTGCCGGTGATGCCCATCGCGATCCCGATGTCGGCGGCCGCGATGGCCGGCGCGTCGTTCACGCCGTCGCCGGTCATGGCCACGATGTTGCCCTTGCGCTTGAGCACCTCGACCAGCCGTACCTTGTGTTCGGGGGCGACACGGGCGATCACGCCGATCCCGTCCACCTGGCTGTCGGCCTCCGCGTCGCTCATCGCCGCGAACTCGGCCCCGGTCACCGCGCGGCCCCTGATGCCCAGTTCGTCGGCGATCGCCGCAGCGGTGACGGCGTGGTCGCCGGTGATCATCCGGACCCGGATGCCGGCGTGCTTTGCCTTGGCGATGGCGGCCACCGCCTCGGCGCGCGGCGGGTCAACCTCGCCGATCAGCGCCGAAATCTCCAGATCCTGCATCAGCGCCATCAGGTCGCCCGAAGGCTGGAACGTCGCCGGGTCGAACTCGCGCTGCGCCAGGGCGAGCACCCGCCTGCCCTGGCTGGCGATGCGATCGTTCTCGGCAAGCACCTTGCCCCGCATTTCGTCGGTGAGGCGCTCGGCGTGGCCGCCCGGCATCCGGCCGAACGAGGACCTGCTCAGGAGGACGTCGGGTGCCCCCTTCACGTAGGCCCGGATCACGGGCCTGCCATCGTCCCCCGGCATCCGGTGGAATGTGGCCATGAACTTGTAGTCGGAATCGAACGGTACCGACGCCACGCGCGGGTTGTTCCGGCGGAATTCCCTGACGTCCACGCCGCCTTTCTGCGCGAGCACGTAGAGCGCCGCCTCGGTGGGGTCCCCGACCACCTCGCCGTCGTTGATATCGGAGTCGTTGCACAACGCGCAGGAGAACATCACGTAGTCCAGGTCCCGTTCGGCGTCCCCGGTGGTCCGTTGGATCTGGCCGTCGAAACTGTAGCCCTCACCGCTGACGGTGTAGTGGTGCTGCACTGTGGTGATCTCGCGGACCGTCATCTGGTTCAGGGTCAGGGTGCCGGTCTTGTCCGAGTTGATGGCCGAGGTGGAGCCCAGGGTCTCGACCGCAGGGAGGACCTTCATGATGGCGTTCTTCTTGGCCATATTGACCGACCCGACCGACAGGATGGTGGTGACGACGGCGGGCAGCGCATCCGGGATGGAGCCGACTGCCAGCGCCACACCGATTCCGAAGAGCACCGCGAAGGACTCGCCGGAGGCCAGGCCCATCACGACGATGGCGATAAACGCGAAGAGGGCCGCGACAATGATGAAGATGGTGAGCCGGTCGACCTGCTTGGTGAGCGGGGTCTTCTCCACTTTCTGCCCGGACAGCATGTGGGCGATGTGGCCGACCTCCGAGCCCATGCCGGTGGTGGTGACGAGGATTTCGCCGTGGCCCCGCGTCACGTTCGTGTTCATGAATGCCATGTTCAGGCGGTCGCCGATGCCGACGTCGTGCCGGCCGATGGTCTCGGTGTCCTTCTCGACGGCGACGCTCTCCCCGGTCAGGGCGCCCTCCTCGATCTGGAGGGTTGCCGCCAGGATGATCCGGCCGTCGGCGGGGACGCGGTCACCGGCATCGACCACCACGATGTCGCCGGGGACGATCTGTTCGGCGGGGAGCTCCACAACGTCACCGTCGCGGCGCACCTTGGCCATAGCCTTCATCATCTCCCCCAGGGAGGCAGCGGCTTCTTCGGCCTTGCCCTCCTGGTGGTACCCCAGCCACGCGTTGAACAGCGTCAGCAGGGCAAGCCCAATAGCGGTTCCGTATTCCGCGATCAGCAAGCTGACCAGGGCGGCGACCACAAGGACGATCTGCATGTAGTCCTGATAGTGCTTGAAGAACCGTTTCCATACCGGCTCCTGCTTAGCGGCGGCCAGGGCGTTCGGGCCGTACTCCYGCAGCCGCTGCTGCGCCTCTCCCGTGCTTAACCCGCCAACTGGATCCACCTTCAGCTCGGCCGCCACTTCAGCCGGTGCCAGCGCGTACCAGCTCGCGTCAGCCTCCGCCGGGGCCACCCCAGCTACTGCTCCGGGATCGTCGCTCATGACTTCCTCCTCATCGCCGGGGCGCTGCTTAGAACGGGGTGGGGATGTGCCGCACGGACAGTGCCGGCTCGGTGTAATCGCCGGCCTTCTGGCGCTTGGGGAGCTCGACGTCGAGCCCCGGGTACGGCTCGTAGGGCACCTGGCTGAGAATATGGCTGATGACGTTGAGCCGGCCGCGCTTCTTGATGTCATTGTGCGCGATGTACCACGGCGCCCAGGCGGTGTCGGTCGCCTCGAACATGGCGTCCCGGGCCCGGGAGTAGTCGTACCACCGTTTGTAGGACTTCAGGTCCATCGGAGAGAGTTTCCAGGTCTTGCGCGGATCATCCATGCGGCTCTCGAGCCGCCTGGTCTGCTCGTCCGCACTGACCTCGAGCCAGTACTTGAGCAGGATGATCCCGGAGTCGACCATCGCCTTCTCCACCATCGGGGTCATGTCGAGGAACCTCTGGGTCTGTTCCGGGGTGCAGAAACCCATCACCCGTTCGACGCCCGCACGGTTGTACCAGCTGCGATCGAAGATGACCACCTCGCCCGCCGCCGGGAAGTGCGACATGTAGCGCTGGAGGTACATCTGCGACTTCTCCCGCTCGGTCGGTGTGGGGAGCGCGACCACGCGGAATACCCGGGGGCTCACCCGCTCGACGATGCGTTTGATCGTGCCGCCCTTGCCGGCCGTGTCGCGGCCTTCGAAGACGATGCAGATKTTGGCTCCGGTGGCCTTCACCCACTCCTGCATGGCGACCAGTTCACCCTGCAGGACCTCCATCTCCGCTTCGTACTTCTTACGCGGCATCTTCTTCCCGGCGCGCTCGTCCTCTGTGTCGGAGCCCTTGGACTTTTTCTTCTTCTTGCCCACCATCGACCTCCTCGCGACGTACTTGCTGAGGTAAACCACAACACTGCGACACCGGCGAGACTGTCATCCAACGAGACCGGCACCCCGGCCCGGGACTGGGGCGCAGCTGCACTTGTCGCGGGCACCCTCGTGCGGCGTCCTGCCATTCTTAGTGTTGACCGCGGCTGGAGTCCGGTCTACGGCACTAAGACCCTAATGGGCGCCGGTGGAACCGGGTGTCTCTCGGCCGAGCCGGCCCCCGCTGCTGGGCGCAGGGGCCGGCGGTCCGGACTCGGCGCTGACGCCGATGATGACGGAAACCCGCCTGGCCGCGAGGCCGGTGCGCGGGTGGCGGCCGCCACTGAGACAGAGCATCTTCCGCGCACCTTGGGAAAGTCTTGGGTTACTCCTGGAGCCATTCCGCGCAGGAATTCAGGTTCCGGGTGACGCTTTCGACGGCGGCCGCCTCGTCGCGGGCGGCAATCGCGGCCACGAGTTCGTCGTGGCCCTCGTGCGGCAGGCCGTTGAAGCCTCCCCGACGCTGCTGGCGGAGCAGGTCGTTGTGGAATACGCTGCCGAAACTGACATACAGCTCATGCAGCAGCGGGTTGGCGGACGCCTCGGCCACGCGCGCATGGAAGTCCCAGTCTGCCCGGGCCCACGCGGCGTAGTCCTCGGCGAGCCAGGCGGCACGGCGGGCGGTGAGCAAACCGCGCAGGGCGGTGAGGTCGCCGGCCGTCGCATGCCGTGCAGCGAGCCGGGCCGCCTGGGTGTCCAGCCCGACCCGGACCTCGAGGATGTGCTCCTGGGAGTGGTCCTCATACATGCGCTGCGTGGCGCCTGCGATCTCGCTCGTGGCGCGGACATACGTGCCGTCCCCGCGGCGGACCTCGAGCATTCCGCTGTGGGCCAGCGCTTTGATGGCCTCACGCAGGGTGCCACGGGAGACCCCAAAGGCGGCCATCAGCTCAGGTTCGGCCGGAATGCGCTGCTGCAGCGGCCACTCGCCCGAGTGGATCAGGGCCCGCAGCTTGGCAGTGATTTCCTCCGCCAGCGGTGGCCGGTGCGAAGCTGTGAGTGTCATGGCCGGGTTCCTTCCGAGGGGTGCGGGGCGGTGGCCCGCAGCTTTTTGGCTGGCAGTTCCTTGGCCCGCAGCTCCTTCGGGCCGGCCGAGAGCAGGTGGCCAACCGCGATCTGGCCGAGGGCCACGGCCAGCAGCAGGGCCAACGGCAGCGTCCAGGAATTGGTGGCGCTGTGCAACAGGCCCATGCCGAACGGGCCGAGCGTCGCCAACAGATACCCGGCGGACTGGGCCACGGTGGACAGCGCGGTGGTCTCGGCCGTGCTGCGGCCGCTGCGGCTGATCATCACCATGACCAGCGGGAAGATGCCGAGGCCGAAGCCCACCAGCACAGCGGTCAGGGGAGACCAGGCAGGGGGGAGGACCAGCATGGCCAGGATGCCCAGGGCCATGGTCACGGTGGCAAGGTAGAACGCCGTCCGCAGCATCCGGGGGCGTGAACCGATGGCCACCAGCACCATGCCGGCGGGGACGGAGACGAGCTGCATGAGTCCGAACATGAGCCCGCTGTCGGAGGCGGTGAGGCCCATGGTGGCCAGCATGTAGGGGAACCAGCTGAGCACGGCATAGGCCAGGAGCGCCTGCACCGTGAAGCCGAGGGTGATCAGGGCGCCCGTGCGGGTCCGCAGCAGGGGCCATGGCGAGACCCGGGCAGCCTTGGTCGCGGACGCGTTGCGGTGGGCGTGCACCGCGATCGGGAGGAAGCCGAGGCACGCCCCCAGGGCCAGGAATCCGATCGCGCCGACGCCCGCCGACGGCGAGCCCAGGGCCTGGGCCACCGGAACGATCAGCACGGCGGTGGCGGTGGCGCCTGTGGTCATGGTCAGCGTGTAGACGGCGGTCATGAGGGACGTGCGGTCCGCGAAGTGCACGCGGATGAAAGAGGGCATGGCCACGTTGCAGATGGCCAGCCCGGACATCCCCGCCACGGTGCCGGCCAGCAGCATCCCGGTGGACGGGACGCCGCGGAGCAGCAGCCCGGCGGCCAGCATCACGAGGGAGAGCAGGATGGCTTTTTCCAGCCCCAGCTGCCGGGTGAGCCAGGACGTGGCAGCGCCGGCCACCGCGAAGCACAGCGTGGGGATCGAGGGGAGCAGCGCTGCGATCAGCGGGCCGTAGCCCAGGACAGCCTGCAGGTCGTGGAAAAGCGCGGCGGCGCCGGTGATGCCGGCGCGCAGGTTGAGCCCGATGAGCACGAGCGCCACGACGCCGGCGACGATCACGCCCCGCGGGCGGACCGCGCCGGGTGGAGCTGTCTGGGAAAGTGCGGAAACCGCCGTGCTGCTAGTCATAGCTAAAGGTTAGACGTTTGATGTTTGTGACTCAGCCTTTAGTGGCGAATATCTCTGCATGTGACCCCGCGTTGCTTGAGTTGCGGCTGGTGTGTGGCGCTGGTCGGTGCGGCGGTGGTCGGTTGCGGGGCTGCGGGTCAGCGCGGGTGCCGGGCGCTGAGCCGCTGCACTGCCAGCGCGAGCCAGAGCTGCACCCGGTCCGCTGTCTGCGCGGGGTCATATCCGGTGAGTTCGGTGATCTGCGCCAGCCGGTAGCGGACAGTATTGCGGTGTAGCGTCAGTTCCTCGGCGACGGCCGCCACCGAACCGTTGTTGCCGAGGTAGCTTTCCAGCGTGGCCATGAGTTCGGCGCCGTGCGCCGCGTCGAAGGCCCGCAGCGGGTTCAGTGATTCGCTGGCCATGTCCGCCAGCGGAACGTCCTCGCTGGCCAGCAGCAGCGAGGTCAGGCTCAGCCGCTCGGGCTCGTTGACCGGCAGCCCGTGGCTGGCCGCGTCGCGGGCCTCGAAATAGCTCCAGCGCAGGCCGTTGGGCTTGGTGTACGCCCCGCCTATGCCGATCGTGGCATGGATCCCGGCCTCGGCGAGGTGGTCGCTGAGGCTGCGGGCAAGGGCGCTCGCGCCGCTGCCGTCGTCGGCCACCACCACCACGAGGTCCTTCCCGACGACGGAGCCGACCGCCGCAGCCAGCGGCTGGGGCAGCGACGAGCTTCCCAGCTGTTTCTGGTGGGCGGCCGATTCGGCGAGCAGGACCACGTTCTTGCGGGTGCTGTTGATGCCGACGCCGGCCAGGCGCCGGGTGGCTTCGGACGCCTCCAGCGTCCCGTGGATAACGTCGTCGAGGACCTGGCCCGCCAGCGCCCGCTGCGCCTGCCGTTGCTTGACCATGTTGTTGAGCTCAACGCTGATCAGGTTTTGGGCGTAGCCCACGATGCCCGTGTCCTCGAACGGCTGCTTCACCCACAGGGTGCAGGCGTCGCGCCGTCCCGTGGGGATGGGATAGGACGCCCAGCCCTCGGCCTTGGGCGCCGGGTGGCCGGCAACGCTGTTGTACAGCTGGGCGGTGAACTGGGTCAGGACGATCTCGGTGCGCAGCATCGACCCCAGGTGTTTCAGGAGCTCGGCGAGGCCGCCGCCGGTCAGCAGGGCGCGGGCCAGGATCTGGTGCCCGGCGATGAGCCGCTCAAGCTTGACCAGGTGGTCCGCGGACTGGGCGTCGGCCACGAGCTTTCCGATCGCGATGAACGGTGTCTCGTAGGGCACTTCCACCACCGGCAGCCCCCACCGGTTGGCTTCGGCGATCAGGGCCGGCGGAACGGCGTCGTGCGTCAGGCCCACCCCGAACCCGATGCCCACCGCGCCCGCCCGCTGGACCTGACGCACGAACCGGCGCTGCTCCGCGGCACTCTTGAGCCGCATCCCGGTCGTCAGGATCAGTTCGCCGCCATTGAGGAACCGCTGCGGATCCTCCTGTTCGGTGACGGCCACCCAAAGAATGTCCTGGTGCCAGGTGGTTTCGGCGAGTCCGGCCTTGGTGAGATGCAGGGACGGAACTCCCAGTAGGGCTGCGAGTGAAATGGCCATGGATTCAGGATAGCCGGGTGCTGGTCAAGCGCACTAAAGTTCTGCGGGGATGGTGTGCAGGTGCCTATTCCCTGCCTTGGCCTGCTGGCATAGGCTCGTGACCAGTCACACATCCGTCATTGGCAGTAGAAAGAGGTTGTACACCGTGGTTCAAACCTTGCAGAACTTCATCAACGGCGAGTTCGTCACCCCCGCCGGCACAGGATTGCTGCCCATCGTGAACCCCGCCAACGGCGACGTGGTGGCGCAGGCGCCGATCTCGGTACAGGCCGACGTCGACGCCGCCATGACGGCAGCCAAGAACGCGTTCAAGACCTGGAAGCACACCACGCCCGGGCAGCGGCAGCTCATGCTGCTCAAGCTCGCGGATGCCGTCGAGGCCAACAGTGACGAGCTCGTGGAGGCCCAGCACCGCAACACCGGCCAGGTCCGCTCCCTGATCGCCTCCGAGGAAGTGGCCGCGGGCGCCGACCAGCTGCGCTTCTTCGCAGGCGCCGCCCGCATCATGGAAGGCAAGTCCGCCGGCGAGTACTTCGAAGGCCACACCTCCTACGTGCGGCGCGAGCCGATCGGCGTCGTTGCGCAGGTGGCCCCCTGGAACTACCCGTTCCTCATGGCCATCTGGAAGATCGGACCCGCCCTGGCCGCCGGCAACACCGTGGTCCTCAAGCCCTCGGACACCACCCCCGAATCCACCCTGGTGCTGGCCCGGCTCGCCGGTGAGATCTTCCCGGCCGGCGTCCTGAACGTTGTCCTGGGCACCGGCGAAACCGGCGCCATGATGGTCGAGCACAAGGTCCCCGGCCTGGTCTCCATCACCGGTTCCGTCCGCGCCGGCATCGCTGTCGCCTCTGGTGCCGCCAAGGGACTCAAGCGCGCCCACCTGGAACTCGGCGGGAAGGCCCCGGCCATTGTGTTCGCCGACGCCGACATCAAGAAGAGCGCCGCGGCGATCGCCGAGTTCGCCTTCTTCAACGCCGGCCAGGACTGCACGGCCATTACGCGCGTCCTCGTCCAGGATTCGGTGCACGACGACGTCGTTGCCGCCATGGTGGAGCACACCAAGACCCTGCACACCGGCTCGCAGAACGAMGAAGACAACTACTTCGGCCCGCTGAACAACGTCAACCACTTCAACGCGGTCACCTCCGTCGTCGAGCACCTGCCGGCGAACTGCAAGATCGAGACCGGCGGCCACCGTGCGGGCGAGAAGGGCTTCTTCTTCGAACCCACCATCGTCACCGGCGCCAAGCAGACCGATGACATCGTCCAGAAGGAAACGTTCGGCCCGGTCATCACGGTGCAGAAGTTCAGCACCGAGGACGAGGCCGTGGAACTGGCCAACGACGTCGAGTACGCCCTGGCCTCGAGCGTCTGGACGACGAACCACGGAACMGCCATGCGCCTGAGCCGCGACCTCGATTTCGGCGCAGTCTGGATCAACACCCACATTCTCCTCACCGCCGAAATGCCGCACGGTGGCTTCAAGCAGTCCGGCTACGGCAAGGACCTGTCCATGTACGGCGTGGAGGACTACACCCGCATCAAGCACGTCATGTCTGCGTTGGACGCATAACGCAGGCGCATAACGCAGGCGCATAACGCAGACGCATAAACGCGGATCCGCATAACTCAACCTGACGCATAACTCGCGCGCCTCAACCGCACGCTTAGGAAGGCCTTCCCATGACCACCACCGCACATGACATCACCTACCGGCTCGAGCAGAAGCGCCGCGTCCAGGCCGACTTCCCGGGCCCCAAGTCCGTTGCCTTGACCGAGCGCCGCAAGGCGGTCGTCGCGGCCGGCGTCGCGTCCAGCGTCCCGGTCTTCGTGGCCGACGCCGACGGCGGCATCATCCACGACGTCGACGGCAACTCCTTCATTGACCTCGGCTCCGGCATCGCCGTGACGAGCGTCGGCGCCTCGGACCCCGCCGTCGTCGGCGCCGTGAAGGAAGCCGTGGAGCACTTCACCCACACCTGCTTCATGGTCACGCCGTACGAGGGCTATGTCGCCGTTGCCGAGCAGCTGAACCGCCTCACCCCGGGCGACCACGAAAAGCGCACGGTGCTGTTCAACTCCGGCGCGGAGGCCGTCGAAAACGCCGTCAAGGTGGCCCGCCTGGCCACCGGCCGGGACGCCGTCGTCGCATTCGACCACGCCTACCACGGCCGCACCAACCTGACCATGGCGCTGACCGCCAAGGCCATGCCGTACAAGACCAACTTCGGCCCGTTCGCGCCCGAGGTCTACCGCATGCCGATGAGCTACCCGTTCCGCGAGGAAAACCCGGAGATCACCGGTGCCGAGGCCGCCAAGCGCGCCATCACCATGATCGAGAAGCAGATCGGCGGCGAGCAGGTTGCCGCGATCATCATCGAACCCATCCAGGGCGAAGGCGGCTTCATTGTCCCCGCCGACGGGTTCCTGCCCGCGCTGGCGGACTGGGCCAAGGCCAAGGGCATCGTGTTCATCGCCGATGAGGTCCAGTCCGGCTTCTGCCGCACCGGTGAATGGTTCGCCGTGAACCACGAAGGTGTTGTCCCGGACATCATCACCATGGCCAAGGGCATCGCCGGCGGCATGCCGCTCTCCGCCATCACGGGCCGCGCCGATCTCCTCGACGCCGTCCACCCGGGCGGCCTCGGCGGCACCTACGGCGGCAACCCGGTGGCGTGCGCAGCAGCGCTGGCGTCGATCGGCTCGATGGAGCAGTACGACCTCAACGGCCGCGCCAAGCACATTGAAGAGATCGCCCTCGGCAAGCTGCGCGAACTCGCCGCCGAGCTTGCTGACAGTTCAGTGATCGGTGACGTCCGCGGCCGCGGCGCCATGCTGGCCATTGAACTCGTCCAGGCCGGTTCCAAGGAGCCGAACCCGGAGCTGACCAAGGCCGTCGCTGCAGCCTGCCTCAAGGAGGGTGTCATCATCCTCACCTGCGGCACCTACGGCAACGTCATCCGGCTGCTGCCCCCGCTGGTGATCAGCGACGAGCTGCTGCTGGACGGCCTCGGAGTCCTGGCCGCGGCCATCAAGGCCAACGCCTAGCCCAAGGCCCAGTGAGCTGCCGGGAAGGCGATCCTTTCCCGGCGAGCCGGCGCTACCCGAAAACGGGCGACACAGCGGAGGAGCCGCGGACACCTTGTCCGTGGCTCCTCCGCTGTTTCCGGCTTGGCTTTGTTCGGCCCTGCATCCGGTCCTGCGTCCGGTCCTACTTCCAGGCGGTCGCGTCCAGCTGGATCGCCACCACGTACAAGTGCTGGCCCTGCTCGATCTTCTCCACCTCAGTGACCCGCACCTTCGTCTCCGGAATCGTGCCCATCGGACGGCCGACGCCGATCCCGTAGCTCAGCACGCCTTCGAAGTCCCCGGCCGGCGCGTAGCTGGTGAGCGCCTGGTATCCGATTGCCGGCGGCGGCGCACTGGTCACGGTGCTGGCCGTGCCGTCCGCGGTGTGCGACTGGGCCCCGCGGAAGGTCACCTCGAGGAGGGTTCCCGTGCCGGGCATCGGGATGGGCAGGCCGCTGCCGTCGTCGACGAGTTCGGGGACCGTTTCGACGTCGTAGCTGGGGAAGCCACCGGTGAAGCGGAAGCTCAACTGGTCGTACGGCGGCGCGTCGGAGGGGTGCTGGCCCGCGCCGATGGCGGACAGCGTCGGCAGCGGTGCCGCCGGCGGGGGCGCGATCGGCACAGGGTTCTTGTGGTCCGTGTGGAACGGGGTGGTTGGCCCCGGCACGGACCAGTCGTGGGTGACCGTGGAGGAGATCACCTTGTCGCCTGGTTGCGGCGGCGCCGTTTCGTCGGCATCCCCGGTTGCCGACGGCGACGGGCTGGCGGTCGGGCCGACGGAGGCGGTCGGGGACTGCGACGGCGGCTGGCTGCCGGCGGAGGGCTGCGGGGCCGGCGTGCAGGCGGTCAGGACCAGCAGGAGCGTCAGGGTTCCCACTCCCGCGGTCCGCGTCCGCGTCCGTCCGTTGCGAATGGCGTCCATGGTGCGCTCCCCTCGACCATTCCAGCGTAGGTCCGGAAGATTGTGCTGGTCAGGGTAATAAGTCACCACCTTTTGACGTKCCGCTGGACTAGAGTCGTTCCTATCCACTGCAGGAACGCAGACCGGCCGACGTCGCCCGGAACCCCCGGGGCGCAGCTGGCATCTGCCCCAGACCCAAAGGGG
Organism: Arthrobacter sp. P1_A5; assembly: GCF_056406825.1. Classification (NCBI taxonomy): domain Bacteria; kingdom Bacillati; phylum Actinomycetota; class Actinomycetes; order Micrococcales; family Micrococcaceae; genus Arthrobacter; species Arthrobacter sp. P1_A5. The sequence goes on from NZ_JBFTZL010000047.1 coordinate 21,220, forward strand.
TTCATACATGCGATACGTAGTCGGCTATACACCCACCGAACGTGGTGCGGACGCCGTTGCCTTGGCCTCAGCCATGGCCCGCGCGCAGGGAGCGCATCTCGACCTGGTCTATGTGGTGGATCGGCACACGCCCTATGTGGCGATGAATCCGGAAGGAAACCAGGTCAGCGCCGCGGAGCAGCAGATCCGCTCAGCGGAACGCCAGGGAATGGAACTGGTCCCCGAGGGGCTGGAGGCGCACTTCCATGTCCGCCAGGCAGAATCGTTCGCGGCCGGCCTCATCGAGGCCGCACTCGAGTTCAGGGCCGGCTTGATCGTGGTGGGTGCCGCCAGCAGCGGCCTGTTCAAGCGCCATACCGTGGGCAACGTGGCCAACGCCCTGCTGCACGCTGCCCCGGTACCGGTGGCACTGGCGCCGCGCGGCTACCGCCAGACCGAAGCCATCACGCGTCTGACCCTCGCGGTGGGCCAGCGCGTCGGAGCGGAGGCGGCGATCGACGTCGCGATCGAATCCGCCGAGCGCCGTGGCGTGCCGCTTCGGCTGGTTTCCCTCGTGGAACTGGACGTCGAGGGGGACGGCGGGGAGAACGTCAACGCCGCCCACATCCACGCCAACACCGTCCTCGCTGCCGCCGCGCACCGTCTGCCGGAGGGCCACCATGTCAGCGTGGAGGTCGCGCACGGCCGCACGATCGAGGAAGCGATCGATGACCTGGAATGGGACGACGGCGAGGTCATGATCGTCGGGTCCTCCCGCCTGGCGGAGAAGCACAAACTGTTCATTGGCAGCACGGCTTTCAAGGTGCTGCGGGCGCTTCCGGTTCCGATGGTGGTGGTCCCGCGCGACTACCAGCGGGTGGATGCCTTCCCGGAGGTCTGAGGCGCCGGGGCCAGGACCGCCCAGTACGCGGGAATGCTGCCGGGCGGTCCACCGGCCTCCATCGGCACCGTCTTCAGGACGGTGGGTCCCTCCGCGATGAGGGTCCAGCGGTCCGGGGGAAACACGCGGGAGCGTTGCCCGGCACCGAAGTGGCCCGGTTTCGGCAACGAGGCAATGGCCTGGCGGAGCGGTCCCGGGATCCGCCTGCCGGTGGCGCCGAGTTCCCGCAGGTAGCTCAGGGCGCTGCCCGGCACGTTCGTTTCGACGAGGTAGATCCTGCCCCGGGTGCCCAGGAGCGCTTCGATGGAGCCTGCGAGGCGTGCCTGCCGACGCCGGCTGAGGACATGGAGCACGCCGCGGACAAAGACGTTGGCGTCGCCGAGTTCGCCCGCCAGCGCAGCCGCCGCGGCC
>NZ_JBFTZL010000048.1:0-22508 GCF_056406825.1 Arthrobacter sp. P1_A5
ACCCGGTCCAGATACGGGGTGATCCCGCCCAGGAACATCGGCCAGCCCKCGCCGAGGATCATGCAGAGGTCAATGTCCTCGGGACCGGCCACAACGCCTTCCTCGAGCATCAGTCCGATTTCCTCCGCCAGTGCGTCCTGCGTCCGGCGCAGCACCTCCTCGCCGGTGGACGGGGTGCTGCCGAATGACATCAGTGCCAGGGTTTCGGCCGGAATGAACGGCTTGCCGTCCGGGCCCGGCACCGGCGCCCCGTTCTGCACGGCCCAAATGGACGTCACACCGTTGTCGATCAGCGCCTGCAGGTTCGCCGAGACCCTGAAGCGGTCCCCGAACGCCGTGTGCAGCGATTCCTGGACATGCTGCGCCACGGGCAGGCCCACCATGGCGCCGAGCACAAACGGCGTCATGGGCAGGCCCATCGGCCGCAGCGCATTGTCGGCCACGTCGGCGGGCGTGCCCTCGTCGAAGGCCGCGGTGACTTCACCCATGAGGCGCAGCAGGACGCGGTTGACCACAAACGCGGCGGCATCCCTGACCAGCACCGCCGACTTCCTGAGCCCCTTGGCGAGCTCGAACGCGGTGGCCAGCACGGCGTCGTCGGTCTTCGGTGCCCGCACGATCTCCAGCAGCGGCATCACAGCCACCGGGTTGAAGAAGTGGAAGCCGACCAGGCGCTCGGGGTGCTCAAGGTCCTCCGCCATCGCGGTGACGGACAGCGAGGACGTGTTGGTCGCGAGGATGCACTCTTCCGAGACGATCGCCTCGACTTCCTTGAAGACCTGCTTCTTGACGTTGAGTTCCTCGAAGACGGCCTCAATGACGAAGTCGGCGTCGGCGAAGGCCTCCTTCGAAACTGATCCCGTGACGAGCGCACGGGTGCGGTTGGCGGCGTCGGGGCTGATCCGGCCCTTCGCCAGCAGCTTGTCCACCTCGGCACGGACGTACCCCACGCCCTTGTCCACGCGGGCCTGGTCGATGTCCGTGAGCACCACGGGCACCTTGAGCTGGCGGGCGAAGAGCAGGGCGAGCTGGCTGGCCATCAGGCCTGCACCGACGACGCCGATCTTCGTCACCGGGCGCGCGAGCTTGCGGTCCGGGGCGCCGGCGGGACGCTTGGAGCGGCGCTGCACGAGGTCCAGGAAGGCGTACACCGTGGAGCGGAACTCGTCGGTCTGCATAAGGTCGGCGAGCGTCTCGCATTCGAGCTGAGCGGACTGCGCCTGGGTCAGGGTGCGGTTGGCCTCCATGACGTCCAGGACCTTGGCGGGCGCCGGGGAAGCGTTGGAGGTCTTGGCCTCCACGAAGGCCCGGCCCTTGGCGACGGCGGCCGCCCAGCGGGCGGCGACCTCCGGAGCGGACGGGTCCACGGCGTTCGCCCGCTCCGGCGCCACGGCACCGGCAATGACTTTCGCGGCCCACGCCAGGGACTGTTCCACAAAGTCGGCCGGCTCGAACATCGCGTCCGCCATACCCAGCTGGTAGGCCTGCGGCCCGGTGAGCGTGCGGTTGTTGCTCAGCGGGTTTTCGATCATGACCTTGAGGGCGTTCTCCGGCCCGATCAGCCGCGGCAGGATGTGGACCCCGCCCCAGCCAGGGATGAGTCCGATGAACGCCTCGGGAAGGGCCAGAGCGCCGGCGCCGGTGGAGACCGTCCGGTAGGTGGACTGCAGCGCGATCTCCAGGCCGCCGCCCAGGGCCAGGCCGTTGATGAACGCGAAGCTCGGCACGCCGAGGTTCGCCAGGGTGGCGTAGACGTCGTGGCCGAGCTGGGCCATCCACAGGCCCTGTTCGCGTCCGCTGACGGACTTGACCGTGGACAGGTCGGCGCCGGCCACGAGGAAGTACGGCTTGCCGGTGACGCCGACGCCGGCAATCTCGCCCCGGGCCGCGCGTTCCTTCAGCCCTTCCAGGACCGTGCCGAGTTCGATCAGCGTGTTGGGTCCGAGGGTGGTGGGCTTGGAGTGGTCCAGGCCGTTGTCGAGGGTGACCAGCGCGAAGATGCCGGGGCTTTTGCCGTCAGTCGTCCCCCCACCGTCGACGGGCGGCAGTTCGATGTCCTGGACATAAGAGTGGGTGACCGTCTCGTTCGGGAAGAGGTCTGCAAGCTTGCGGAAATCAGCGGCGCTCATGCTGTGGCTCCAGTCTTGGTGATCGTGGTCTCTGCGTGCTGTGCTTCTGTGTTGTGCATTTCTATGCCCGGTGCTTCGGTGCCGTAATCCGCGTGATGCGGGTTCTCCCAGATTACGGTGGCGCCCATGCCCAGGCCGATGCACATCGTGGTCATGCCAAAGCGGACCGAGGGGTCCTCCTCGAACTGCCGGGCCAGCTGGTTCATCAGCCGGACCCCCGAGGACGCCAGCGGGTGCCCGACGGCGATCGCGCCGCCATAGCGGTTGACGCGCGGGTCGTCGTCGGCGATCCCGAAATGGTCCAGGAAGCTCAGGACCTGGACGGCGAAGGCCTCATTGATTTCGAAGAGCCCGATGTCCCCGATGCCGAGCCCGGCGTTCTTGAGCGCCTTCTCGGTCGCCGGGACCGGGCCGATGCCCATGACCTCGGGTTCCACGCCGGCGAAGGCATAGCTCACCAGGCGCATCCTGACCGGCAGCCCGAGTTCTTCGGCGGCATCCGCGGAGGCCAGCAGGGCTGCGGTGGCGCCGTCGTTCAGGCCCGCGGCGTTCCCCGCCGTGACCCGGCCGTGGGCGCGGAACGGCGTCTTAAGCGTGGCCAGGTCTCCGAGCGAGGTCCCGGGGCGCGGGGGTTCGTCCACGGTGTTGACGGTCCAGCCCTGGCCCGGCTTCATCGTGGCGACGGGTACGAGGCCGGGCTGGATCTGGCCGTTGGCGTAGGCTGCTGCGAGTTTGTCCTGCGACGCGACGGCGTAGGCGTCGGTGCGGTCCTTGGTGATGGCCGGGAAACGGTCGTGCAGGTTCTCGGCCGTGTTGCCCATGTTCAGCGCGGCGGGGTCCACGATCCGTTCGGACATGAAGCGCGGATTGGGGTCGGCGCCGGCGCCCATCGGGTGGTTGCCCATGTGTTCCACKCCGCCAGCGATTACGACGTCGTACGCGCCGAAGCCGATGCCGCTCGCCGTCGTGGTGACGGCGGTCATGGCGCCGGCGCACATGCGGTCGATCGCGAAGCCGGGCACGGTGCGGGGGAGCCCGGCCAGCAGGGCGGCGGTGCGGCCGATGGTCAGGCCCTGGTCGCCCGTCTGGGTGGTGGCGGCGATCGCGACCTCGTCGATCCGGTCCGCCGGAAGCGACGGGTTGCGGCGCATCAGTTCGCGGATGCACTTGACCACGAGGTCGTCGGCGCGGGTGCCGGCGTAGATGCCCTTGTCGCCGGCGCGGCCGAACGGGGTGCGGACGCCGTCGACAAAGACGACGTCGCGCACGGTCCTGTTTCTTCCGCTGCTCGGGTTTGCGCTGCTGGGTTTTCCGCTGGTGCGGGCTTGGCTCACGGCGTACTCCTCATTGAGACATGGTGCCGGAACCGTGCCGGTGGCAGGGGTTGCCACAGGCAGGAAGGTTCCGAACGACATCATGCATCATGTTACTCGCCAGTAACATAGCTTGCAAGGAGGAGAAGAGCGGCCCCGGAAGGAGCTGCTAGACCGTGGAACCCGACGGCGCCTCCGCGGCGGCCTTGGGTTCCTTCGCTGGCAGCGGCTCGGGGTGCAGGAAAGCCTCGGCAATAAGCGGAGCCGTGATTTCGATCTGCCACTGGCGCGCCCCGAGGTTCGCCAGTTCCTCGGCCACGCCTTCCTCGCTGCATTCTGCCGGTGGACGCCAGGCGACCCGCCGAAGATAGTCCGGGGTCAGCAGGTTCTCCACCGGCAGGTTCAGTTCCTCGGCCCTGGCCTGGAGTTTCGGACGGGCCGTGGCCAGCCTGGCGGCCGCCTCCGGGTCCCGGTCCGCCCAGACGCGCGGGGGCGGGGGAGCGTTGGTGGGCAGGTGCAGCGGCGGCAGGTCCTCCAGGGCCCTGGCCACGCCGATGCAGCGCAGCCAGCGGGGGGCTTCCCGCTGCGCCGCGCGGCCGTGGAAGCCCTTGGTGCCCAGGAGCTGGGGAACCGTGGAGGGCATCGCCTTGGCCGCGGCGACGAGCGCGGAGTCGGGGATCAGCCGGCCGGGGGCGACGTCACGTTTCTGGGCCAGGGAATCGCGTTCCAGCCACAGCTCCCGGACTGCGGCCAGTTGGCGGCGGTCCCGGATCTGGTGCAGTCCGGACGTCTTGCGCCACGGATCAACGCGCGGCGGGGCCTGTCCGGCTTCGAGGATGGCGGCGAATTCCTGCTCGGCGTATTCCAGCTTTTCGTCCGCCACGAGCAGCTCAATCAGTTCCTCMCGCAGCTCGGTSAGGACTTCGACGTCGAGCGCGGCGTAGCGCAGCCACGGTTCCGGCAGGGGCCGGGTGGACCAGTCGGCGGCGGAGTGYTCCTTSGCCAGGCCGAAGCCCAGGAGCTGTTCGATGACGGCGGCGAGGCCCACCCGGGGCAGTCCGGCCAGGCGGGCGGCGAGCTCGGTGTCGAAGAGTTTGTCCGGCCACATGCCGAGTTCGGACAGGCAGGGCAGGTCCTGGCTGGCGGCGTGCAGGATCCATTCGACGCCGCGCAAAGCGTCATTGATGATGCTGAGGTCACCGAAAGGTTCGGGATCGATCAGCCAGGTTCCGGAGCCTTCGCGCCGGATTTGGACCAGGAAGGCGCGCTGGCCGTAGCGGAATCCCGAGGCGCGCTCCGCGTCCACGCCCGCAGGGCCGTGGCCGGCGGCGAGAGCCGCGGCGCAGCGTTCGAGTCCGGACTGGGTTTCAATGACCAGCGGCACGCCGTCGCGGGGAATGTCGAGGTCGATCACTTCAGGGACCAGGCTGTCGAAGCCTTCCACGGTGATGTGGGCTGTGGTGTCAGCAGCCTCGGCCGTGGTGCGACTGGCGCCGGCCGTGCTGATTTCCGGATTCTGAGGGGTCATGGTCTCTACAGTTTACCGACAACATGGCGTATAGAGCCGTGACCGCGGCCGAACAGGCGCCTCATGCGTGTCCGCGGGGGCGGCGGGGAAGGGCCGTGACGCCCTCGGGCAGGGGCGGCAGTCCGGCGAAGGTGCAGACCATGTCCGACCACGCCTCCAGGTGCGAGGTGATGTCCGGGGTGGCCGGGGTCCAGGAGGCCCGGAGCTCAATGTCGATTGAATTCGGCCGGTCCGACAACGTTCCAAAGCTCTCCGAGAGCACGCGGGTGGCGGTGCCGCCGGCGGAGCGGTACGGGGCCTGATGGTTCTCCAGCGCTTCGACCAGCCAGGTCCACGCCACGGACCCCAGGAGTTCGTCGTTGCCCATCTCGGGTTCCAGCTGGGCGCGGATGTAGGTGACGATCCGGAATTCCCCGTCCCACACGGCAGAGCCGTCGGGATCGTGGAGCAGAATGAAGCGGCCAGTGGCCAGCTCGATGTCGTCGCTGCCGGACGCCCGTGCCAGGGCAGCGGCGGCCGGGCCGTGTACCGGTCCGCCGGCGGGGGAGTCGCCCGGGCCGATCACTTCCGCGCCCAGGGCCACCGCGAACGGCGCCAGCCGGGACGGGGCCGGAATTTCGTCCAGGTGCAGCTCGCTGCGGCACCGTGCCTGCCGAAGGGTCCCCAGGGCGAAGAGGAAATCTGCCGGAACCTGATCGAGGGAGCTCACCTTGGAAGGTTATGCAACGGCCGGAGCCCTGCCCGGCAGGCTCGCCGCCGGGCAGGGGAAGCGGTGCATGGTTCAGGCAGCGGCGAGCTCGCGCTTGATGGCCGCAATGAAGGAATCAACGTCATCCTCGGTGGTGTCGAAGGAGCACATCCAGCGGACCTCGCGGGCCGCCTCGTTCCAGTCGTAGAAGCGGAAGGACTTGCGCAGCCGGTCCGCGACACCGGCAGGCAGKACGGCGAAGACGCCGTTGGACTCGGTCTTCTGGGTCAGTTCGACGCCGGGGATCGCCTCGACGCCGGCGCGCAGCCGGGCGGCCATGGCATTGGCGTGCGAGGCCGAGCGCAACCACAGCTCACCCTCGAGGAGGGCAATGAACTGGGCGGACATGAACCGCATCTTGGAGGCCAGCTGCATGTTCATCTTGCGCAGGTAGACCAGGCCGTGTGCGGCCTCCGGGTTCAGGGCGACCACAACCTCGCCGAACAGCAGACCGTTCTTCGTGCCGCCGAAGGAGAGGATGTCCACGCCGGCGTCACGGGTAAAGGCCCGCAGCGGGACCCCCAGGTGGGCGGCGGCGTTGGCCAGCCGGGCACCGTCCATGTGCAGCTTCATGCCCTTTGCGTGGACATGCTCGGCGATGGCCCGGACCTCGTCCGGGGTGTAGCAGGTGCCAAGCTCGGTGGTCTGGGTGATGGACACGGCCAGCGGCTGGGCGCGGTGCTCATCGCCCCAGCCCCAGGCTTCCTGGTCGATCAGTGCGGGGGTGAGCTTGCCGTCGGTGGTGGGGACCTGCAGCAGCTTGATGCCGCCGATCCGCTCCGGTGCACCGTTTTCGTCCATGTTGATGTGGGCGGTGGAAGCGCAAATGACCGCACCCCAGCGCGGGAGGAGCGACTGCAGGGACAGGACGTTGGCTCCGGTGCCGTTGAACACCGGGAAGCACTCGATGCCTTCGCCGAAGTGCTCTTCCATCAGCTGCTGCAGACGCGCGGTGTAATCGTCCTCACCGTAGGAGACCTGGTGGCCTTCGTTGGCGGCGGCCAGAGCCGCGAGAACTTCCGGGTGCACGCCGGAATAGTTGTCGGAGGCGAAGCCGCGGACGGAGGGATCGTGGAGCCGCACCGCAGTGCCGGCAGGGACAGTTTCAACTGTGCTGGTCATCGTTTTGCTCACGCTTTCAGTCTAAGAGGTCGGGCCGCCCGGGCTAAGCCCGGGGCCCTGGATCGGGGCCCCAGACCCTGTGCCGCAGACGCTGGGGCTGTGGATCCGGGCCGCGGAATCAGGGATGTTTCAGCGGCTGAGCAGCAGCCGCTGGCCGTTCAGGTCGCCGGCAGGAGCGTTGAAGAGTCCCGCTGYGGCAGCCGCCAGGTCAGCCACGTCCGTGAAGCCCGGGAATTTGCGGTCCGGGGCCTTGGCCCGCATTTGCGCGTCAACGAGGGCTTTCACCACGAAAATGACGGCGGCGCTGCGCAACGCGGCGCTGTCCTGCCCGGCGTTGTCCTGTTGCGAGCTGTCCTGCCCGGGAGTGCCGGTGGCGTTGCCCGCGGCGTGGGCCCGGCGGAAGCCGTCAGCGACCGCCAGCGTCCAGGCCTCGGCGGCCGCCTTGGCCGCGGCGTAGCTCGCCCCCGCCGCCGTCGGGGCGCTTACCGCCGTGGAGGACACCATGGCGAAGCGTCCGGCCTCCGAGGCAGCGAGGTCGTCGAAGAAGACGCGTGTGACGTTCCGCAGGGTCGTGACGGCGTTGCGTTCCAGGAAGTCCCAGTCGTCRTCGCTCTGGTCCGTGATGCCTTTCGCGCCGCGCCAGCCGCCCACCAGGTGGATAACGCCGTCGACGCGTCCGGCCATGCCTGCAATGCTTTCCCGCAGGGCGCGGACGTCGGCCAGGCTGGCGAGGTCGCAGGCGAGCGGCGTGACGCCGTCGCCGGCCTCGGCGGCGGCCGCCTCGATGCGCGCGGCATCCGATCCGACCGTGAAGACCCTGTGGCCGGCGCCGCGCAGGGCGCGGGCCGTCGCGATACCCGACGGCCCGCTGCCCCCCGTGACCAGCACGTTCAAAGTGCGTCCGGCGCTCATCCGGCGTTCAGGGCCTGGGTGTCGCCGGACTTTGATCCCGTGTCTGAGGACCCTGTGATGCCGGCAGTGGATTCGATGACGGGACGCATCTTCTTCTCCAGCGCCTCGTAGAACATGGAGAGCGGGAACTCGTCGTCGAGGACCTGGTCCGTGAGGCCGCGGGGCGGACCGTCCAGGGGGAGGGCGTCCGGACCCTTGGCCCAGACCGAGGCCGGGTTGGGCGTGACCGTGCCGGAGATGAGCTCGTAGGCGGCGAGCCAGTGGGCCATCTTGGGGCGGTCGATCGAGCGCCAGTAAAGTTCCTCGATCTTCGCGCCGAGTTCAACCACGACGTCGGCAGCCTCGTCCCAGTCGATGCTGAGTTTGCTGTCGGTCCAGTGCAGGACGTGGTGCTGGTGCATCCAGGCGAAGAGCAGCTGGCCGCCAAGGCCGTCGTAGTTCCGCACGCGAGTGCCGGTAATGGCGAAGCGGAAGATGCGGTCGAAGATCACGGCGTACTGGACCAGCTTGGCGTGCCGGCGGGCCTCCGGGTCAGCGTCCTCGTCCTTCTCGATCTTCACGGATTCGCGGAAGGCGGTGAGGTCGCAGCGCAGCTCCTCCAGTGAATAGAGGAAGAACGGCATGCGCTGCTTGATCATGAACGGGTCGAAGGGCAGGTCGCCGCGCATGTGGGTGCGGTCGTGGATCAGGTCCCACATGACAAAGGTTTCCTGCGTCAGCTGCTGGTCCTCCAGGAGCCCGGCGGCGTCCTCGGGCAGCTGCAGGGAGGTGATCTCGGCGGCGGCGCGCAGGACGCGGCGGAAGCGTGCGGCCTCGCGGTCGGCGAAGATCGCGCCCCACGTAAACGTCGGGGTCTCGCGGACCGCGACGGTCTCGGGGAACAGGACTGCGGAGTTGGTGTCGTAGCCTGCGGTGAAGTCGAGGAACCGGATCGGGACGAAGAGCTTGTTGGAGTATTCGCCGGTTTCCAGGCCGCCGATGAATTCCGGCCAGATGACCTCGATCAGCACGGCCTCGACGAGGCGGCTGCTGCTGCCGTTCTGGGTGTACATCGGGAACACGACCAGGTGCTGGAGTCCGTTGACCCGGTGCTGCTGCGGCTGGAACGCCTGCAGGGAGTCCAGGAAGTCCGGGACCCCAAAGCCGCCATCGGCCCAGCGGTCAAAGTCGGTGACCAGCAGTTCCAGGTAGTTCGCGTCGTGCGGGAAGGACGGGGCCAGGGCCGCGACCGCCGTGGTGATGGTTGCGACGTGGCCGGCCGCGGCTTCGTGGGCTTCGGCATCCGGCACGGATCCGTCCTGGACCTGGAGAGCGCGCAGGGCGGTGGCGGCAGCCTTGAGCCGCAGCCATTCCTGGTTGCCGGYGGTGATCGGGGCGGGGGCGGTAAGAGCGGTCGTGGTCATCGTCGACGGTCGCCTTTCTGTTTGCTGTGGAGCGTGTCGCTGGATCTGAATCGAGCGTAGCAAGCAAGCAGAGACTCTAATGCAAAATTGCCTTGAGCATAAGAAAGTCTGTGGCAAGTGATTCTGAAAAGCCGTTCCAGCGGAAGGAGAGGCAGGGCTGCGGGCTACTGCCCGGCGTCGTTCGCGGGAACCAGCTTCAGGGAAACCGAGTTGATGCAAAAGCGCTGGTCCGTGGGGGTGCCGTAGCCCTCGCCGTCGAACACGTGCCCCAGGTGGGAATCACAGGTGCTGCAGCGGACTTCCACCCGGTCCATTCCCATGGTGCGGTCATGGATGTAGCGGACGTTGCCCTCGGCGAGCGGCGCCCAGAAGGACGGCCAGCCGCAGTGCGAGTCGAACTTTTCGTTGCTGGTGAAGAGTTCGGTGCCGCAGGCCCGGCACTTGTAGACACCCCGGGTGTGCGTGTCCCAGTATTCGCCGGTGTACGGCCGCTCGGTGCCTGCCTGGCGGAGCACGCGGTACTCCTCAGGCGTCAGTTCCTCGCGCCACTGGGCGTCCGTCTTTTCGACGGGCGTTCCGGCCGGAGTCTGGTCAAAGGCCGTGGCGGCGGGGTCGGCTGCTGGTTCGGTCGCGGGCTCGGTGGCGGGCACTGCCGAGGGCATGGATTTAGGCCTGTTAAAGATACTCATAGCCTCAATAACGCTCAGGAGTCCCCGATAAATCCCGAACCGGCGTACAGATGCAGGACGGGCAGCCCCAGCTTGTCCTGTGCCTTGGTGGCCCAGTCGGTGTGGAACGTGTCGGCCACGGCGTGCGGGCGGGTGATGACCACCGCCTGTCCGGCGCTGAGTTCCTTGACCTTGGCAACCAGGCCGTCAACGGCCTTGCCCTCGACGACTTCGCCCGAGACGCCGCCGCCCAGACCGGCCAGCGCGGCCAGTGAGGCGGCCAGGGTGTCGGCTGCTTCGGCCCGCTCCCCGGCGGGATCCGAGTGTGCTGTCAGTTCACGGAAGGCCTTGGCGATTTCAAGCATGGAAAGGTTTTCCAGGAAATCCACCACCAGGTGCCGCTCGGTGTTGGCCGGCACCAGGATCAGCAGGGGCGCATCACCGCCGGCAATCAGGGTTTCAATATTGACGCGGTCATCCGCACCGAGGGGCTCTTCTGTCAAAATGACGATTGGATCACTCATGACCCCAGCCTAGTCGCGCTCGTGTTGACCTGCATCGTTGTGTCCCGGGGGACCCTGGCGTGTCTGTACCGGCCCGGCCGTGCGCCTGAAACCCCGCCGATGCCGTGGTTGGGCTGCGCTTCAGTAAGAATGGTGCCATGGCATCCTCCCTGCGCCTCCGCCCGGACCTCCGCCAGGCCGCTGCCCGCCAGGCCGCTGCCCGCAGAACAGCACTCCCCGTCGCGCCAGCCCCCGGCGGCGTGACGTCCGGGAGCGCCAAGTGGGCGGTGGGGGGCATCATCGGCGGCAGCGCCGCTGCGGGCGTCCTCGCCGCCGGCTCCTCGGCCCTCGCCCTCTACTTCGCCCGCCGCGTCATCACCCCGGCCCGGTTCCGGGCAGAGGACCAGGAAGTGCTGGCCGTCATCCGCGAGGGACGGGCGCTGCGGGTCATTTTCGCCGCCACCCCCGATGCCACGGTGGACGGGGTATACGGATTCTTCTTCGACGGCGGCCGCGGGCATGCGCGGATCGGCCGGATCCTGTCCTACTCTCCGGCCGAACGCACCGTGCTGCGCGAGGTCGAGCACGTCTATAGCGGGGACATGGCCACGGCCCGGCGCGGCTGGTGGAGCGGTGCGGCCTATCCGGATCCGGCCGCCCTGGGGTTTCCGGTGGAGGACGTGCTGATCGACGTCGACGCCGGGACCGCGCCGGCCTGGCTCGTCCGCGCCGCGCCGGCCGTGGCGGAGGATGTGGCCCCCGACGTGTGGGCGATCATGGTGCACGGGCGCGGGGCCACCCGGCAGGAAGGGCTGCGGGCCGTCCGGACCGCCAGGGAACTGGGCATGTCCAGCCTGCTGATCTCCTACCGCAACGACGGCCTGGCCCCGTCAGCCAGCGACGGGCGGTACGGCCTGGGCTCCACCGAGTGGCGCGACGTCGAGGCCGCCATCGGCTACGCCGTGCAGCAGGGCGCCCGCGAGGTGGTTTTGTTCGGCTGGTCGATGGGCGGCGCGATCTGCCTCCAGACCGCTGACCTTTCCCGGCACCGCCACCTGATCCGGGCCATGGTCCTGGACGCGCCGGTGATCAACTGGGTCAACGTGCTGGCCCACCACGCGGAGCTGAACCGGATTCCGTCGTCCGTGGGCCGCTACGGACAACTCATGCTCAGCCACCGCCTGGGCCGTCGGCTGACCGGGCTGGCCGCGCCCGTCGACCTCAAAGCGATGGACTGGGTCTCGCGGGCCGTGGAGCTGAGGACGCCGACCCTCATTGTGCACAGCGTGGACGACGAGTACGTACCTTACGGGCCCTCCGCGGCGCTGGCCGAGAAAAACCCCGAGATGGTCACCTTCGAGCCCTTCGACAAGGCCCTGCATACCAAGGAATGGAACGTGGACCCGGAACGCTGGGAGCGGCAGGTCTCGGCCTGGCTCCGGCAGCAGCTGGCGCCCCGCGCCAACCCCGGCGACCAGGAGCCTCCGGCCGGCAATGCCGCATCCAGTTAACAGTTCCCTGACAGTTCGCTGACAGATCACGGCAGTGTTGTGCACGAACAATGCGGCACCCTGTCGTCTCGACATCTGGGGCCGGGTCAGTCGCGCCGGTTCCCGATCCTGGCGGTGCGGGCAGCCGTGAGCCGAATGAGCTCGGCCGGATCCAGCTCGATGTCCAGGCCGCGCCGTCCACCCGAAACGAGGATGGTCTCCAGCGCCAGTGCGCTCTCATCCACCACCGTGGGGGAGGACTGGCGCTGGCCGAGCGGTGAGATGCCGCCGAGAACGTATCCGGTCCGCCGCTGCGCCGCGGCCGGATCGGCCATCTCTGCTTTCTTGCCGCCTAAAGCCGCGGCCATCGCCTTGAGGTCCAGGCTGCCGCTGACCGGCACGACGCCGACGGCGAGCCGGCCGTCGACGTCGACCATCAGGGTCTTGAACACCCGGTCAGGGTCGACGCCGAGCACTTCCGCCGCTTCCAGGCCATAACTGGCCGCCGCGGGGTCATGGGTGTAGGGGTGGGCCACAAAGGGAACCCCGGCGGCCGCGAGTGCCGCGGTGGCCGGAGTTCCCTGCGACGCGTGCTTGCGGGCCATGTTCTCTGGCTGTCCGGGCGCTGAGGGTCAGGACTGCGCCGACGGCTGGCGGTCTCCGGACGCGACGACCTTGCGCTTGATCCGGCCCAGCATGGCGGTCATTCCGCGCATGCGCAGGGGAGTGATGGCCCGGGTGAGGCCCAACAGTTCGGGCATGTCGTCCGGGACGGCCAGGATTTCCGCGGCGCTGAGCCCGTCGAGTCCTTCGTGGAGGACTCCGGCAAACCCGCGGGTGGTCGGGGCCTCCTTGGGTGCCTTGAAGTAGAGCCGGACGCGCTCAGGCGAATCGTCGTCGGCCTGTTCCGTCTCGACGGTGAGGAACAGTGGCGTCTGGCACTCCACTACCTGCTCGAGCAGCTCCGGGTGGTCCCGGAGCCGCTCCGGAAGTTCCGGAAGCCCCTGCGAGAACTCAAGGAGCAGCTGCAGCCGCTCTGCTTCGGTCAGGGCCTGGAAATCGTCGACAATGTCCGCCAGTGCGGCGGGGAGGGCTGAAGTATTCATCACTCCCAGCTTACGCAGGCGCGCCGATTGTGTCCCGGTCGGGACAGGTCCCGCTCCACGGTCACCGCGGCTAACGGCCGGCCGGAACCGCGCCGCGTTCGGCACCCTTGACGATCGGGACGCGCACGGCGTTGCCCCATTCGGTCCAGGAGCCGTCGTAGTTCCGCACCGTCTCAAAGCCCAGCAGGTACTTCAGCGCAAACCAGGTGTGGCTGGACCGCTCGCCGATCCGGCAGTACGCCACGACGTCGTCGCCTTCGTTCAACCCGGCCTCGCCGAGGTAGAGGGCCTCGAGCTCGCCGCGGTTCCGGTACGTGCCGTCGCCGGCCGCCGCGCGGGCCCAGGGGATGGAGGCCGCCGTGGGGATATGGCCGCCGCGCAGCGCGCCCTCTTCCGGGTAGGCGGGCATGTGGGTGCGCTGGCCGGTGTACTCCTCGGTCGAGCGGACGTCGATCAGCGGCTTGCCGAAGTGCGCCAGGACGTCATCCTTGAAGGCGCGGATCGGGGCGTCGTCCCGCTCCACGACGGGGTAGTCGGCAGGGGTGGCGACGGTCGTGACGGTGGAGAGCGCCCGGCCTTCCGCGATCCACTTGTCCCGGCCGCCGTCCAGGAGCCGGACGTCCTCGTGGCCGAAGAGCGTGAACACCCACAGGGCGTACGCGGCCCACCAGTTCGACTTGTCGCCGTAAATGACCACCGTGCTGTCCCGTGAAATGCCCTTGGACGCGACCAGCGCGGCGAAGGCTTCGCCGTCGACGTAGTCGCGGGTCACTTCGTCGTTCAGGTCCGTGTGCCAGTCGATTTTCACCGCGCCGGGGATGTGCCCGGTCTCGTACAGCAGGACGTCTTCGTCGGATTCGACCACCACGAGATTGCCGCCGTCGAGGGCCCCGTCCTCGATCGCGGTGGCCAGCCATTCCGTGGACACCAGGCGGTCAGGGTGGGCGTAGGCGGCGAATTTCTCGTTCTGCTCAACGGGGTAGGTCATTGCGATGGCCTTTCACTTGAACGGTCAGGAGGCCGGGCGCGGAAAGCGTGCGCCGCGCCAGGCCTGTTACAACACTAGTCACGGGCCGGTGGGAATGCTCCACCGCGTTCACACGGGGAAATGTGGTCTTCCTCACGCCGGCCGCGGGTCCACAGCCGCGCACGCGGGCCGGCCAGGCTTTGCCGGTATTCTTGCTGGGGACAAGAGACCAGCAGAACGGACCACCTTGGTACAGATCGAACAGCTCGCTGCCCGCACACCGGCAGTTTCCGTGGATGAACTCCTCAATGGGTTCTATCCGTCGCCGCGGTTCGGTGAGGTGTCGTTTTCCAGCTACCGGCCCGATCCCGCCCAGCCCAGCCAGGCCCACGCGGTCCATGCCCTGCAGCATTTTGCGKCCGGCGTGGGCGCACGCGACGGCGACGGGCTGTTTAAGCGGCTCTTCGGCAAGAAGGACACTTCCCGGGCCGGAATCTACCTCGACGGCGGATTCGGGGTGGGCAAGACCCACCTGCTGGCATCACTGTGGCACGCCGCCCCCGGCCCCAAGGCCTTCGGCACGTTCGTCGAATACACCAACCTCGTCGGTGCGCTGTCCTTCCGCAAGACCGTTGAGGCCCTGAGCCACTACAAGCTGGTCTGCATCGATGAATTTGAGCTCGATGATCCGGGCGACACCGTGCTCATGTCCCGGCTCATGCGCGAACTCGCCGACGCCGGCGTGAAGCTTGCCGCCACATCGAACACGCTGCCGGGATCCCTCGGGGACGGGCGCTTCGCCGCCGTCGACTTCGCCCGGGAAATCCAGGTGCTGGCGGACCAGTTCGACGTCGTGCGGATCGACGGCGAGGACTTCCGCCACCGTGGCCTGCCGGCTGCGCCGTCGCCGCTGCGCAATGATGACCTGACCCACCACATGCATGCCGAGTTCGACGGCAAGACCGTGGCCCGCGATGAGTTCAGCACCTTGATCAACCACCTGGCCGGCGTGCACCCGAGCCGTTACCGCCAGCTGCTGGAGGGGATCGAGGGCGTGGTCTGGAAGAACGTGCACACGATTACCGAGCAGGCCGTTGCGCTGCGCTTCGTGGTGCTGGCTGACCGGCTGTACGACAAGGACGTGCCCATCCTTGCCAGTGGTGTGCCGTTCGACCAGCTCTTCACCGAGGAAATGATGACCGGCGGGTACATGAAGAAGTACTTCCGCGCCGTCTCCAGGCTGACCGCGCTGGCCCGCGAGGGCCAAAACCACGAACCGTCCTAGCGCCGGTTCCCACCAAGTACAACGCCAAATCCAACGCGGGCTCAGTTACGGCCCATCCGGATGCGCCGGATGGGCGCGAAGTGACCCCGCGTTGCCTGGTTGAAGTCGCCGTTAAATGCCGGAGGTGCCGGCGCCGCCTCTCGGCGGGACCGGCACCTCGCTGACGGATCTGGGTCAGAGGCCTGGCTGGCGGGGTTCCCCGGTTACGGGGGGCTCACCGGCTGCGGGAGTCTGATCGGCGACCGGGGCCGAATTCGGCCGGTCGTTCGCCTTGTCCACGAAGTCGGAAGCGCCACGCTGCACGGCATCGATCGTGCCGGCGTGCTTACCGCCGGTCTTGGAGTCGACGAAGTCGCCTGCCTTTTCGATGCCGTCCTTGATGGCTTCTTCGTTGCCACCAATAACTTGCTGAGCCTTGCCCTTTAGATCGTCAAGTAAACCCACGGGCACCTCCCTTCGGTCGCGGAGCCAGATCGCTCCTTGCGTTTTCTACCCTAGCGGGAGGTGGCGGGGGTGCCAAGGGTGTCCGCCCAGAGGATAAAAGATGGAAGGCCAGGTGCACAGGGTAGAAGGGCCCGGAGTGCACCAATCCCCAGTACACAGACCCGCAGTACACAAACCCGCAGTGCACAAACCCGCAGTTCACAAACCCGCAGTTCACAAACCCGCAGTTCACAAACAGGAGCACACAAAAAAGAGCAGCTCCGGGGGAGCTGCTCTTGTGGTGGGCGATACTGGGATCGAACCAGTGACCTCTTCCGTGTCAGGGAAGCGCGCTACCGCTGCGCCAATCGCCCGCAACCGGAAGGATCCGGAGTGGAGTTGTAATGAAGAGAGCGGACGACGAGATTCGAACTCGCGACATCCACCTTGGCAAGGTGGTGCTCTACCAGCTGAGCTACGTCCGCATTTAGTCCATGCCGGCTGGGCCGGTGGTACTGCATCAAGCAAGTTGCCTTGCTCTGGTGGGCGATACTGGGATCGAACCAGTGACCTCTTCCGTGTCAGGGAAGCGCGCTACCGCTGCGCCAATCGCCCCTTGCATCCGATCGAAACCGGAAACCAGGGTTTTCACCGAGGTGGGTACGGGATTCGAACCCGTGTATACGGCTTTGCAGGCCGCTGCCTCGCCTCTCGGCCAACCCACCGTGTAGACAGGATTCCGAAGAACCTTTGCCGTGACAGTGTCCTGCGAGCGGACGACGAGATTCGAACTCGCGACATCCACCTTGGCAAGGTGGTGCTCTACCAGCTGAGCTACGTCCGCATTGTTGGTGTGCATTTCCTTGCCGCATTCGGCATTTCCTCGCGTTCCAACGAGTAAGAACTCTATAGGAGGTTCTGGGAATCTACAAATCGAGACCCATTGCACCGCGTTCCATGGCCTTACTTCCCCGAGTTCTAGGGGATTTTGCTAATTACAGCGCTGTAATTAGCCTCGGTGTCCAGTCGTGGCCCTAAGCGTCGCCGGGACTACTGGCCGGGCCTTCTGAGTGGCACGACTGGAACGGCCGGTGGAGGGCTGGTTGACACTGCCCGTGCACGGGCCTGTTGCGGGCGAGTATTGGGACCGCATTCCCGCCGCGGCCAGGTTCCCACGGGTCGATTTCTAAAATCCGCCCGGGTGGGCTAGCATTCAATGTCGTTAGGGCGATTGGCGCAGTGGTAGCGCGCTTCGTTCACACCGAAGAGGTCACTGGTTCGAACCCAGTATCGCCCACTAACGAAATGGTCTGTTCCGCTGACTCAGCGGGGCGGGCCATTTTGCTTTTCATCGTTGTCTGACCCCCGTGAAAGAGTCTTCATATGACCGCTCCACTCCTCGCCCACGCCACGGACTATGGCCGCATGTACGCCCGCTCCACGTCGGCACAGTTCTCTGTCCCTTCCATCACCACGGTGATCGGCCAGCAGCCACACGGCCTGGATGGCTGGTTCGGGTACATGGGCGCCAACAGCCTGGCCCAGGATCCCGAGCTCCCCGGCATCCTGGGGAGCCCGGCCAAACTGCGGCAGGCGGTCAGCCGGGCCGCCAAGGCGGCGGAGTCGTACCGGGACGATGCCGCCAAACGCGGCGACCGGGTCCATAACTATTGTGAGCAGGTTGCGCTGCGTGCGCTCGGCCGGCCGCACCAGATGAAGGAAACACGGGAGGCGCTGGCCGCCAACGGCGAGGAAGCCTTCGCGGCACGCTTCGACGAATGGTGGGAGCTCTTCCAGGTTGAACCCATCGCTCCGGAAATTACGGTGTGGAACAAGACGGTCGGCTATGCCGGCACCCTGGACCTCGTGGCACGGATCAATGGCCGGACCTGTCTTATCGACTACAAGACCAAGGGCACCAGCCGGGACGGCACCGTCAAACCGCTTGATGACAAGGTGGTCATGCAGCTCGTGGCGGGCATGAAGGCTGAGGAAAGCCTCGTGGATCCCGTCGCGGGGGAGTGGGAGGCCTGGCAGCACGGCGAGTCCCCGATCCTCCTGGCCGTGGCGGTCGGCGAGACCGAGGTCCGTCCGCAGCGGGCCAACCCCGAGGTCCTGAAGCATCACTGGTGGAAATTCTGTGCGCTGCGCCGCGTGTGGGAGATGTCCGCCGACACGGCAACCGCCGGAGCAGCACTGCTCCCGCTGGCGCCGCCCGTGAAGCGCTGACCAGAAGCAACCAACAGAAGCAACCAACAGAAGCACGGGCAGCTGCAACTAAACTGGACTGGACCCCTAGCCGCCCACCGTGAGGACAGACTGCACATGGCCATTTTGAATATCCGCATCATCGGAGATCCTGTGCTGCGCACAGTCGCCGATCCCGTGACGGAATTCGGGCCTGAACTGGGAAAGCTCGTCGCCGACATGACCGAAACCATGGAGGATGTCGAGGGCGCCGGCCTGGCCGCGCCCCAGGTCGGTGTGAGCCTGCGCGTCTTCACCTACCGGATCGGCGGCGTCGAGGGTCACATCGTCAACCCCGTGCTGGAAAGCAGCGAGGACTTCCAGCCGGACCAGGTTGAGGGATGCCTGTCCATCCCGGGTCTGGGCTTCCCCGTCCGCCGGTACCGCCACACCCGGGTGACCGGCGTGGACCTGCACGGCAACCCCGTCACCGTGGAGGGCGAGGACATGCTGGCGCGCTGCTTCCAGCACGAGACCGACCACCTGGACGGCATTCTCTACACCGACCGGCTCGAGGGCGAAGACCGTAAGGCCGCCCTGCGCGCCATCCGCAATGCCAACTACGACGCCATCACGGAACAGACAACCACCAAGCGCGCGAAGAGCGTCGGGACGAGCTTTGGCGGGTCCAGCTTCGGAATCACCCCGTGAGGGTTCTCTTCGCCGGAACCCCCGCTGTCGCCGTGCCGTCGCTCGACGCCCTTGTCGACGCCGGGTTCGACGTCGTCGCTGTCCTCACCCGCCCGGACGCACCGCTGGGACGCAAGCGCGTCCTGACGCCGTCGCCCGTGGCCGCCAGGGCCGCCGAGCTCGGCATTGAGATCATCCACGCCGCCAAAGTCGATGCCGGGGTCACCGCCCGCATTGCCGCCGCAGCACCGGACGTTGCGGCGATCGTGGCCTATGGCGGGCTGATTCCCCCCGCGGCCCTCGCTGTCCTCCGCCACGGCTGGGTAAACCTGCACTTCTCCTTACTGCCGGCCTGGCGCGGCGCAGCCCCCGTGCAGCGCGCCGTCATCGCCGGCGACGACGTCACAGGTGCCGTCACCTTCCGCCTGGAGGAGGGGCTGGACACCGGTCCGGTCTTCGGGACCCTCACGGAGACCGTGCACGCCGCCGATACCGCCGGGGCCCTGCTMGAACGCCTCTCCCACAGCGGCGCGGTCCTGCTGGCCCAAACGCTGTCCGCCATCGACGCAGGCAAGGCCGTCGCGCTCCCGCAGCAGGGCGACGTCAGCCTGGCACCCAAACTCAGTCTCGAAGACGGCCGGCTCGACTGGCAGCAGCCCGCCCTGGCGATCGGCCGCCGTGCCCGCGGCGTCACGCCGGAGCCGGGCGCCTGGACACTTCTGGAGGGCCAGCGGATCAAACTGGAGCCAGTGCTGCCGGCAGCGGACTCGGCGGCGCTTCGGCCCGGACAGCTGGCCATGGACGGGAAACGGGTTCTCGTCGGTACGGGATCGCACCCGGTGGAATTGACGCGGGTGCAACCCGCGGGCAAGAAAATGATGGCCGCCGCTGATTGGGCGCGTGGGCAGGCAACACTTGAAAGCGTGGTATTCGAATGAGCGGTTCCGGGACCAGCGGCAACAGCCGAGGCAGTGGCCAGGGCGCCGGGGGCGGCAGCAGGCGGAACGCCCAGGGCCGGGAACGCAACCGCGGCCCGCAGCGCGGCTTCACCGAGAGCGCCCCGTCCCAGCGGACCCGCCGTGCCGATCCGGCCCGGCTGGTTGCCTTTGAAGTGCTCCGCGCCGTGGCCGCCGAGGACGCCTACGCGAACCTGGTGCTCCCGGCCCGGATCCGGCACCACGGGCTGGACAAGCGCGACGCCGGTTTCGCTACCGAGCTCAGCTATGGCGCCCTCCGCGGCCAGGGCACGTACGACGCCATCCTGGCCCGGTGCGTGGACCGTCCGCTTGAGGAGCTGGATCCCGCGATCCTGGATGCCCTGCGGATCGGGGTGCACCAGCTGCTCGCCATGCGCGTGCCCGCTCACGCCGCCTTGGACCAGACGGTGGGGCTGGCCCGCGCCGTGATCGGGGCCGGGCCCTCCGCACTGATCAACGCCGTCCTCCGCAAAGTCTCCGCCCGCACCCTCGACGAGTGGCTCGACCTGCTGCTCAGCACCGAGACCGATGCCACCACGATCGCGTCCATCCGCTACGCCCACCMGGAATGGATCGTCCGCGCGCTCCGCCAGTCGCTCGTGGCCCACGGCCGGGCGGTTTCTGAGATTGACGCGCTCCTCGAAGCCGACAACGCCGCGCCCGTGGTGAACCTTGTGGCGCTGCCCGGCATCGGCAGCCTCGACGAGGCCCTGGAAGGCGGGGCCACCCCGGGCGAGCTCGTCGAGGGATCCGCGCTCTCCAGCGGCGGGGACCTCGGCCGGCTCGCCTCGGTCCGTGACGGAAGCACCCGAGTCCAGGACGTCGGTTCGCAGCTCGTGGCCCGCGCCATGGCCGCCGTCGATCTCGGCGCCCGGCCCGAAAACAACATCAGCGCAGACCCCGGCACAAATCCTGGCGGCGAAACGGGGACGGACAGCGTGGGCGCGGGGGAGCGCTGGCTGGATCTCTGTGCCGGTCCCGGCGGCAAAGCCGCCCTGCTCGGAGCCCTCGCCGGGCAGCGGGGCGCCCACCTGCTGGCCAACGAATCCGCCCCGCACCGAGCCAAACTCGTGCGGCAGGCCCTGTCGGCGGTCCCGCGGGGGGCCTGGGAGGTAAGGACCGGGGACGGCCGCGACATTGGCGCCGAGCAGCCGGAGTCGTTCGACCGCGTCCTGGTGGATGTCCCGTGCACCGGCCTGGGCGCCCTGCGCCGGCGTCCGGAGTCGCGCTGGCGGCGCACCCCCAAGGACCTCGTGGACCTTGGCCCGCTGCAGCGCCAGCTGCTCAATTCCGCGATCGACGCCGTCAAGCCCGGCGGCGTGGTGGCGTACGTGACATGTTCGCCGCACCCGGCAGAGACCACCGCCGTCGTCAGTGATGCCCTGCGCAAGCGCGAGGACCTCGAGCTCCTCGACGCCGGCGCCGTGCTGGACGGCGTCAGCCTCACGGGCCACCTCGAGGCCGGGCACGAGCTCACCGCCCAGCTCTGGCCGCACGTGCACCAGACGGACGCCATGTTCCTGGCGCTGATTCGCAAGTTGGCCTGAGTTTCGCTGATACTGGGGCACTGCCACCAAAAAGGAACCAGTAAAGTACGAACGTGAAGGAAATCCATGGCCCAGTGCTGCATCAACCCGAGCATCCTTTCGGCTGACTTCGTCAACCTTGAGGCCGAACTGCGCCGTATCAGCAATGCCGATGCGGTGCATGTGGACGTCATGGACAATCATTTCGTGCCCAACCTGACCATCGGGCTGCCTGTGGTGCAGCGCATCCAGGCCGTCAGCCCGGTGCCGCTGGACGCCCACCTGATGATCGCCGACGCGGACCGCTGGGCGCCGGGCTTCGCCGACGCCGGGATTGCCTCGGTGACGTTCCACGCCGAAGCCTCGATCGCGCCGATCAAACTCGCGCGGGAACTGCGCGCCCGCGGGGCCAAAGCCGGCATGGCGCTGCGTCCGGGCACCCCCGTGGAGCCCTATCTGGACATGCTCCCGGAACTGGACCTGCTGTTGATCATGACGGTGGAGCCAGGCTTCGGCGGGCAGTCTTTCCTGGACCTGACGCTGCCCAAGATCCGGCGGGCCCGCGCTGCCATTGACGGCTCCGGGGTCGCGGTGGCACTGCAGGTGGATGGCGGCATCACCGAGGAGACGATCGTGCGCGCGGCAGAGGCGGGGGCGAACGTCTTTGTTGCGGGGTCAGCCGTCTACGGCGCCGCGGATCCGGCGGCGGCTGTCGAAAGGCTCCGGGCGGCGGGGTCCCGCTGACGCGCGGTCCCGGCAGGGAACTGCTGCGAAGATGACGCCGGGCGTAACATCGGCATCCGGGGAATAGCCCGGGCAGGGCCGCAGTTGTGTCAGAATAACAACACACATACGTGCTCCGGGGTCGGTGTAAGTCCGAACCGGCGGTGACAGTCCGCGACCCGCGCGCCAGCGCCCTCCCTCGGGAAGGAAGCCGGCAAACGGTTGAACCGGTGAAATTCCGGTACCGACAGTTAAAGTCTGGATGAGAGAAGCACGTACAGCTGTTACTGCGGCGCCCCAACGGCGCCGCATAATTGCGCTGTCGTATACCCCCGGAGCCATCGCGGTTCTTGAGGGAAGGAACGACACACACATGGACCCCTTGCGATGGCTCTTCGAAGCGCAGATCCCCGTAGGCGGATCTGTCCTGATTCTTCGTGAAGTGCTAGGCAACATCTTTGGCCTCGCCAGCGCCGTCGGCGGCATGCGCCGCCGGGTCTGGGCATGGCCCGTCGGCATCGCCGGCAACTTGCTGCTCCTGACGGTCTTCCTGGGCAACGTCTTCGGTTCCGCCACGCCGGCCACGCTGTGGGGCCAGGCCGGACGCCAAGTCATGTTCATCGGCGTCGCCCTCTACGGCTGGTACCGCTGGCAGCAGGGCAGGAAGTCCGGCAGCGGCGGCACTGCCGTCGCGCCGCGCTGGGCCGGCAACCAGACCCGGGTGATTCTTGCCCTCAGCCTCGTGGCCGGCACCATGGCGCTTACCCCGGTCTTCGACTCCCTCGGCTCCTACCCGCCGGTCTGGGCC
>NZ_JBFTZL010000049.1:0-22214 GCF_056406825.1 Arthrobacter sp. P1_A5
TTGACTGTCCACACAAGGACCTGCAGCCCGTGCCCGTGTTCCCGCCGGATAAAACCCGGCGTCACCAACGGCACCGCAACGTAGCGGACGGGAACCTGCAGGGCGTGGACTCCGCGCAGTGACCGGCGCACCACGGCAGACATCAACGGCGTCGGCAGCACGGGGCCCAGCAGGACGAACACGGCGTTGGACACGATGCCGGCCGAGCTCGCGGCGGGACGGCTCAGCTGCTTCAGCACTGCCCGGCGCCGCCGGTCCGAGAAACTGGCCACCAGCACGCGGTCGTGCAATCCGTGGCGTTCGATCGCCGAGGCCAGGGTGCCCACTGAGTTCCAGTCCTTGACGTCAATATTGAGCCGGACGTCCGGGAAGGCAGCGATCAACTCATCGAACCGCGGGATCGGTTCGGTCCCGCCGATCCTGGCCCGGGCCACGGTTGAGGCCGGAAGGTCCGCGATTTGGCCCCGGCCCTCTGTGATCCGGTCCAGGGTCTTGTCGTGGAAGAGCACCAACACGCCGTCGGCCGTGGTGTGCACGTCCGTCTCCAGATACCGGAACCCGAGGTCGACGGCAGCTCGGAACGCGGCCATCGAGTTCTCCAGCCCGTCCAGCGAAAAGCCCCGGTGGGCCAGCGCCAGCGGCGCCCGGGAACCGCCCGGGGCCGGGGTGGCGGCGCCCGCCGGGCCGCCGTCGCGATCCCCGCGAGGGGCAAAGTAGGGGTGCAGGTCAGTCACTCCTGAAGCGTACCCGAGCCTTGGGCCGCCGGGACCGGGTTCGACCGGGGCTTGCGGCCCGGCACTGGCGGCTCGGGCCCATCGGTGCCAGGTCAGCGGGGCCGGGTCAGCGGCCTCAGCGGGACGGGGTGTCAGCAGCCTGCTGGCGGATTTCGACGCCGTCGCTGCAGTGCAGCAGCGTGCGGCCGCGGCCGCCGTCGAGGTCGACCCAGACCACGCTGTGGTCCGCCGTCACGGCGTCCACAAGCCCACCGGCCTCAACGCCCGGGGCGAGCCGGACGCTGACGCGGTCGCCCTGGCGCAGCTGCCGCCAGTGCCGGTCCGGTTCCACCGGGTGCAGGGGTTGTTCGTCCGTGTTGTTGATGCGGTGCCTGGCCATGATGTCCCCATTCTCGGTCAAACGTTTCGTCGCGAGCTTTCAGCCTAGGAGGCCAAGGTGAACGCCAGTTGACAGCGAGCTGGGAATCCGGTGTCCGCCGGGAACCGGGCGACCGGTGCGGGGACGTGGGCGGGCGCGTGAACCGGGCCGCGGGTGCGGGGACGTGGGCGGGCGCCGGGTGCGGGCGTGGGGACCTGGGCCGGGGCCGGGGTTTTAGGGCAGCCGGACGCCGAGTTCGGCGAGCTTGGCCTCGAGGATTTGGGCAACGCCGTCGTCGTCGAAGTGCGGGGCCTGCCGGCCGGCGGCCCGGATCGCTTCCGGGTGGCCGCTGGCCATCGCGTAGCCGTGCCCGGCCCAGCGAAGCATCTCGATGTCGTTGGGCATGTCCCCGAATGCCACCACGTCCGCGGCGCCGATGCCGAGGGACGACGCATATTCAGCCAGGGCCACGGCCTTGTTCACGCCTGGCAGAGACAGCTCGAGGAGGGCCATGTTCGGCGCCGAGTGCGTCGCGGCGGCCAGATGGGCGACGGCGGGCGTCACCTCGGCCAGGAACTCGTCGGCGGTGCCCTCCCGGACAATGGCCAGGAACTTCGCCACGGCGTCCCCCTCGGTGAGGGTGGTGTGCAGCGGGGCCGGGGTGAATTCCCCGAGCAGTTCGCTCGAGCCGTTTTGGATAAAGCCCGGTTCCAGATGGAAGCCCGTCAGGGTTTCGGCGGCAAACAGCGCCGACGGACGCAAGCGCTTGATGATGCGGCGGACCTCGAACATGGCGTCGAGGTCCAGTGTCCGCGCCGAGAGCAGGCGGTCCGCCTCGAGGTCCCACACGACCGCGCCGTTGGAGCAGATGACCGTTCCGGTATGCCCCAGCTGGTCCTGCAGGGGGTGGAGCCAGCGCGGCGGCCGTCCGGTGACGAACACCAGTTCCAGCCCGGCGTCGCGGCAGGCGTGGAACGCGCGGACGGTCCGGTCGCTGATTTTGCCGTCATGGCCGAGGATCGTTCCGTCAATGTCACTTGCTACCAGCCGCATAGTGCCAGTCTACGTGCGCCGGGGCGGCAGGCCCTCGCGGAGGCATTCGCCGAGTTCGCCGGACCGCGTCGGGTTCGCCGGACAATCACGGCGAACTGGGGAGTTTCCGGCGAGTTCGACGGCGGCAGGTGGCGGCGGGCGGGCAGGCGGGGCGACGTCGAGCTCGGCGGAGGCGGGCTCAGTGGCGTTCGAAGATGCCGGTGAGCGTGCCGCGGCCCAGGGTGTGCTGCGACAGCTTCGCTTCCAGGCTGCCCGGAGCGGTGTGCTCGTTGAGTCCGGAAGGTGCGATGTCGAGCGCGTGGACGGTGATGACATACCGGTGCGGCCCGTGTCCGGGAGGCGGCGCGGCGCCCAGATAGCCGTGGAACCCGCCGTCGTTCTTCAACTGGATGGCGCCCGGGGGAAGGAGCCTGCCGCCCTCTGCGCCCGCTCCTGCCGGCAACGAGGTGACGTCGGCGGGGACGTCCAGCACGGCCCAGTGCCAGAAGCCGCCGCGCCCCGGGGCGTCGGGGTCGAACATCGTCACCGCGTAGCCCTTGGTGCCGGCCGGGGCGCCGCTCCAGCTCAGCTGCGGGGATTCGTCCCGGCCGCCGGCGCGCATTTTGCCGCTGCGCTGGGCAGCCGGGAGCGTCTGGCCCTCCGCGAAGGATTCACTGCGGACGGGGAACACCGGAACATCGTGGCGTGTCATGGCTGCCTTTCACTCACTGCAGGGGCTGGGCCCCCATTTCCATCCGTGCCAGCTCCGCGCGCGTGGGCGGGTTCGCGCCGGCGCGGGACACGGTGACCGCCGCTGCCCGGGAGGCATGGGCGAGGACATCGCGGAGGCTTTCGGCGGAGAGTTCGCGCAGGCCCTTGCGGTTTTGTGCCCCGTCCAGGCCCAGATCCACCACGCCGGACAGGAGCGCGGCCATGAAGGAGTCGCCGGCGCCGACTGTGTCCGCAACGTTGATCTCGGGGGCGGGGAACTGCGCCTCACCTGCGGCGTTGATACCCCAGGGCCCCTTGCTGCCGCGGGTCACCACCACCATTGCCGGCCCTTCGGAGCCGCCTATCGCCTGCCAGCGGCGGGCCGAGTCCAGCGGGTCCACGCCCGGGTAGAGCCATTCGAGGTCCTCGTCGGAGGCCTTCACAACGTCGGCGAGGCGCACGAACTTTTCGGCCTGCCCGCGGGCGTAGTCCACGTCCGGGATGATGCTGGGACGGCAATTGGGGTCGAAGCTGATGGTGGCGGACGGGTGGGCGCGCTCGACGGCGGCAAACACATCGGCGGCGCCCGGCGCCAGCATGGTGGCGATCGAACCGGTATGCAGCAGTGTGGTTCCCTGGAGCAGGAACGGCAGGCGCGCCGCGACGCCGGGAAGCTCCCAGGCGAGGTCGAACGTGTACGTGGCGGCGCCGGCGTCGTCGATCAGGGCGGCGGCCACACTGGTGGGCAGCTCATCGGGTCCCACCGGGAGCAGCACGGAACTCGACTTCAGGTGCGCGGCGAGGGCCTCACCATACGCATCGCGGCCGTAGCGGCCGATGAACTGGACCGGATGGTCCAGCCGCGCCAGCCCCACGGCCACGTTGAGGGGGCTGCCGCCGACATGGGCCTGGACGCCGGAGGACCGCTGGACTACATCAACCAGCCCCTCGCCAATAACTGTGAGCATGACCATACTCTGCCAGAGAATGCCCTCCGGTGCCGTGTGTTGCGCCCGCCTCCCGTTTCCGCCGTGCCGGCGTCACTGCCGGCGCTCCCGGGCCGCAGGCGCTCAGGCCGCGGTGGTGTCCAGCACGATCCCGGCGGACGCGGCGTGGGCAAACCTGGCATCGATGTGGACCACGTCCCGGCCTGCCCGCTGCAGGAGGCTGGCGGCGACCCCGGCACGGTACCCGGAACCGCAGTGCACCCAGAGTTTCCCGGCGGGAATGTCCCCGAGGCGCAGCAACAGCTCGTGCAGCGGCACGTTGACCGCGCCCACCACACGGGCGGCGGCGAATTCGTCGGCCCGGCGCACGTCCAGGACGGTGTCCTCAGGCGCCCGGCCGGCGAGCACGCCGTCCCAGCCCACGCGCGGGTAGGAGGCGAGCCCGGCCTGCGGGGCGAGGGCGTGCGGCTCGGAACCGAGCGCGGCGTCGGGGGATTCGATGCCGATCCGGGAGAGGTCGCGGATGGCGTTCTCAACGTCTTCCCGCGAGCCCACCAGGGTCAGCGGTTCGCGCCACGGCAGCACCCAGCCGAGATAGGTGGTGAAACTGGAGCCGGCGCCATACTCAAAACTGACGCTGCCCTTGAGGTGGCTGTTGGCGAACGCCACGCGCCGGCGCAGGTCCACCACCCACTCGCCGCCGGCCAGGCGCCGGGTGAGTTCGGCGGCATCGAGCGATGCCGGAACGGCCAGCTCGGCAGGGCCCGGGCCCCGGACATTGGCCGGACTCATGTGCGCGTAGTAGGAGGGGTGGTCCGTGAGGTTGGCGATGAGTTGGCGGACGAAGTGGTCCTCATCGGGGTCCGTTAGGGCGTGGTTGGCGGCAAGCTGCTCGCCGATGGTGGAGGACCGGGCACCGCTGGCGGGTCCGGAGGAGCAGAACGAGCCGAATCCGTGGGTCGGGAACAGCGCCGCGTCAGGGCCGGCCTCGGCGGCGAGGCGACGGACCGAAGCGTACTGGTCGTGGGTCAAGCCAACCGTGTCCGCCTCGGCGACAAGGTCCGTGCGGCCCACCGAGCCATACAGGAGGCTGCCGCCCGAGAAGACAGCCTGCTTCCCGCCGTCGTCCACGATGAACGACAGGTGGGTATGCGTGTGGCCGGGCGTGGCGACCGCCTTGACGGTAAGCGAGCCCACGCGGACTGTTTGGCCGTCCGTGATGGGAGTGCGCTCGAACCCGACGGCGTCGGCGGCGTTGACGAGATAGCTGGCGCCGTGGGCGCGGGCCAGGATCAGCCCGCCGGTGATGTAGTCATTGTGCATGTGCGTTTCGGCCACGTGCGTGATGGCTACCCCGGCGTCACGGGCGGCCGCCTCGATGCGGTCCGTGTCGCGCTGCGGGTCGATCGCCAGCGCCACCGAGCCGTCGTGGACCAGGTAGCTGCGGTCCCCGAGCTGCGGGGTCTCGATGACGATGACTTCCATGGTCCCTCCGGTGCGGTCAGCCCCTTGAAGGTCAGCCCCGGTTGACGGGGTGTCCCTCGTCCTGCCACTTCATGATCCCGCCGGTGACGTTGACGGCGTCGTATCCCTGGTCCTCCAGGTAGGTGGCGGCCTGGGCACTGCGGCCCCCGGCGGCGCACATGACGTAGACGGTGCCGCTGGCCGGGACCTCGGCGAGGGACTGGACGAACCGTGAGAGCGGGATGCTCCGGGCGCCGGGAACGCGGACGGCGACGTATTCGTCTTCCTCGCGGACATCGACGATTTCGGTGGCGTCGCCCAGGGCGGCCAGGTCCTTGACGGAAATGCTCTTCATGCCTGTTCCTTTCGCGGGCGCCGGACGGCCCGGCGCGCGTATTCCAGCTCAATCATGATACCCCTTGGGGTATCATTGACCCTCCGGACGGCCCCTCCCGCCACACCCCAAATATAGCCCGTCGGCCTGGCCTGCCAACCTAGCTTGCGGGGCGGTCCTGCTGGTAGACGTCCGGGATGCCGTCGTGGTCCGAGTCGACCTGTTCCGCCTCCTCCGCACGCCGGTACTGGTGGTTGCGTGTGCGGAGCACCGTGGTGGCGAGGAGCGCGGCGAGCAGTGAGGCCGCGAGGATCCCTACCTTCGCGTGGTCTTCGTGCGCAGTGCCCTGGCCGAAGCTCAACTCGGCAAGCAGCAGCGAGACCGTGAAACCGATGCCGGCGAGGATGGCGAGGCCGAAGACGTCGATCCACTTGAAGGACGCGTCCAGGCGTGCCCGCGTGACTTTGGTGATGAGCCATGTGGTGCCGAGGATCCCCGCCGGCTTTCCGGCAACCAGCGCCACGATGATGCCCACCGCCACGGGGTCCGTCAGGGCGGCGCCGAGGCCCTGCCAGCCGCCTATGGCCACCCCGGCGGAAAAGAACGCGAAGACCGGGACGGCGATCCCGGCCGAGATGGGGCGGAACCGGTGTTCGAAAATCTCCGCCAGGCCCGGGCCGGCTTCAGGGCCGCCGCTGGCCTTCGAACGTTTGACGGGAATGGCAAATCCGAGCAGGACCCCGGCCACGGTGGCGTGGATGCCTGATGCGTGCACGAGGGCCCACGTCGCGAAGCCGAGCGGCAGCAGGATCACCCAGGCTGCGGCTGCGTGCGTGCCGAAGAACCGCCGGTATTTGTGCGCCAGGAACGTGTAGAGGCCCAGCGGGAGCAGGGCCAGCAGGAACGGCTCGGGGTGGAGATCGCTGGTGTAGAAGATCGCGATGATGGCGATGGCCAGGAGGTCGTCGACGACGGCGAGGGTCAGCAGGAAGATCCGCAGCGCACTGGGCAGGTGGGAACCGATGAGCGCCAGCACCGCGACGGCGAAGGCGATGTCGGTGGCGGTGGGAATGGCCCAGCCGTGCAGCGTTTCGGGACCGGAGAGGTTAATGGCCGCGTAGATGAGTGCCGGAACGGCCACACCGCCAACGGCGGCGGCCACCGGAACCACGGATTTGCTCGGCTGGCGCAGGTCGCCGGCAACGAACTCGCGCTTGAGTTCGAGCCCCACCAGGAAGAAGAAGATGGCCAGCAGGCCGTCGGCGGCCCACGCGCCCAGGCTCAGGTCCAGATGCCAGGGCGCGTAGCCGATGGTGAAGTCGCGCAGCGCGAAGTAACTCTCCGAGGCCGGGGAGTTGGCCCAGATAAGGGCCACCATCGCCGCGGCGACCAGCAGGGCGCCGCCCACGGTTTCCTTGCGGAGGATCTCGCCGATCCGCAGGGCCTCGGCATAGCTGCCCCGGCCGAAAATGGTGAGGCGGGGCGGCGAAGGAGGGGGCGGTGTTGGTGAAGAGGGTGTTGGCGAAGGGGGCAGGGCGCTCATGGGATCCTCAAAATGGGGTCGACGGAACTATGCCGACCAGACTTCCCGGCGCACCTGCGCTCCAGTCTATTCGCTTTCGCCGGCCAGGGGATGCCGTCAGGGACACCGGGACCCCCTCCCGGCCGGGCGGCAGGCCTGGCAGGTCGCCGGGCGGGCGCCGGGCGGGCAGGCGGGCGCCTGGCGACGTCCGGGTTTCAGACCAGCAGCTGCTGCACGAGTTCACGGCATTTCCGGTACGCGGGTGCCTTCGGATCGATGAGCGCGAAGTGGTCGCCCGGGACCTTGAGCAGCTGGACCGGCGCACCGGCCGCCTTGGCTGCTCCGGTGTAGGTCTCGGACTGGCTTACCGGCACGGTATCGTCCTCCGTGCCGTGAACGGCATATACGGGCACGCCCAGCGGCACCGCACTCATGGGGTCCGCAAATTTATGCCGTTTGGGATATTTCTCCGACGAGCCACCCAGGAAGTTGCTGACGGCGCCGTTGCTGAGGTTGAGCCGCTCGGCGGCCGCGAGGTTAAGTACCCCCGACTGGCTGACGACGCCGGTGAGCTGCACCGCGCCGTCGTCGTCGCCCCGACGCGTCAGCTGGCGGTCCGCGTCCGGGGCACCAAGCCCCGCGAGCCGGCGGCGTCCCGCCGCCCAGACGGCGAGGTGGCCGCCTGCCGAGTGGCCCAGGGCCACCACGCGGTCCAGTCCCAGCCCGTGCTCTTCGGCCAGTTCACCGAGCTTGTCGATTCCGGCCAGGACGTCGGCGAACGTGTTGGGCCAGCCTCCGCCATTGCCGGCCCGCCGGTACTCCAGGTTCCAGGCTGCCATGCCGTGCGCGGCGAGGTCCTTGGCAAGGGGCTCCCCCAGTTCTGCGCCGTACTGCGAACGCCAGTACCCGCCATGGATCACCACCACCACACCCTTGGGCGCGGCAACATCCGGGAGGAAGAGCTCACCCCACTGGCTGGGGTCCTCGCCATATTGGTACTTGTGCCTCTTCACAGCGTCCTCCTTGGGGCCCGGTGAACAGGCGGCGGAGACTGCCCCCAGAGTCACCGCCGCTGCGGCCGCGATCATAGTTCGCCGCCGCATTTCAGCCATGTGTTGAGCCTACCTTGGGCACCAAGCGGCCCAGCGCAGGCCGGACCCCTCGCATGCCGGACCGCTCCCATGCCTGCTGCGCTGCCCTTGCCTGCGGGCGTGCCCGGCGGTGCCAGCCTGCGGGCCGGTGTCGGTGGTGCGCCGTAAGCTGGATCCATGGCGAGCAACTGGGACCGTTTGGACGTGAGCCTGCGCGATTCCGTGCAGGAGAACGTGGAGTTGTACGAGCGGGTCCGGCCTGCCCTGAAGCTGGTCACCCGGGAGGTCCTGCTCACACTGCGGACCATGCTCAAGGACACCGAAGTCACGCCGTTGTTCGTCACCGGACGCACCAAGACCGTTGAATCCTTCCGCGAGAAGATCTCCCGCACGGAAGAACCGCTGGAGCCGGGCGGGCCACCTGTGCTGAAGTTCCCGGACCCGTTCCGGACCCTGAATGACATGGTGGGAATCCGTGTGATCACCAAGCTGCCGGCGGAAAACGCGGTGGTGGCGAATCTGATCAAGCGCCAGCGCCAGCTCTTTGACTGCCGGGGGGACCGGGAAAAGGACATCGGCTCGATCGAGTCCGGCACATACGGCTACTCCAGCCGGCACCTGATCCTGCGGACCATCCAGAACGAGGCCGTCAAGGACTACCAGCTGGCCTTCAACCCGGACGTCCCGCCGAACGGCAGCTACTTCTTCGAGTGCCAAATCCGGACCGTCTTCGCCCACGCCTGGAGCGAGATCGAGCACGACATCCGGTTCAAGGCCGAGGACCCGCGGGCGTGGACCCCGCACTTCGACCGCCAGTTCACCGCGACGGCCGCCATGCTGGAGACCGTGGAGAGCGCGTTCTCGGACCTGCACGAACGCTACGAGGAGGTCCGCGGCTACTGGGACATGGACGGTGAGGGTGCCGCGCAGCTGACGCCCAACCGGATCCGCGACGTCTGGCGGACCCTGCTGCCGCACGTGGACCGGAAGGTCGACGACGACTGGGGCTGGGCCGCGGAGCTCATGGCCGCCCACGGCCTCAACCAGACCATGCAGCTCGCCGGGCTGCTTAGCGCCAACCGGATCACCGAGGTCCGCAAGGCCCTGGACCACCGCTACTCCCCCGGCCCGGACCGGCTCCTCGATGACCTGCTGCTGTGGCAGTACGGCACCGAACACATCGAGCTCACCGCCGAGCCGGCCGACGCCGTCCCGCACCCCCGGCGCGACAGCCTCCTGCGCCGGCTCAAGCAGATCGAACGGTACCGGCTCACCCAGGGCTAGCGCGCGCCTGCCTCCGCGGGTGCCCTCTGCCACCACCGATTCTCCCCACCTTTGAACCAGCGACGCCGGGCCTCACCGGCGGTCCGCCCCGACACGCCGGGTGCGGCGACCAAAGGTGGGGAATTTCAGCGCCAGCGGGGCGGATGGTCGATGGACGCGGACGGCGGGTGCGGCTACGTGTGGGCGTAGGTGAGGCAGTCGGCGTTGTCGACGCCCGGGCCCACGTGAACTTCGGGCGCCTTGCACATCAGATGGTCGTTGTGGGTGCACTCCGAACGCTGGCAGGCGCCGACGTCGGCCAGCACCTTGGGGAGCCCGCCGTGCACACCGATGTCGATGAAGGTCGCGCAGGAGGCATGGTCTGCGGCGCCGCCGACGGTAATGGCGGCCGCGTTGCAGTGCGAGTGGTCATTGAAGGAGCAATTGCTCACGCTGCAGTCGGCTACGTGCGTCGTCATTGGATTTCCTCCATGCTCCGGCCACCCGGACGGGCGGCGCCGTAAATCCACGCTAGGCCGCACCAAGGCAAACAAAAAGACCCAAACGTGTGACCTAATACCGGCCCGACCGGTCGCGCCTTCCCGTCAGTTCCCCGCGCCGAGCTTGCCGGCCAGGCGTTCGCGCATCAGGGCGCTGGCCTGGTTCAGGCCCACGACGTCGACGCTCTTGCCGTGCTGCCGGTACTTCTCCGTGATGGCATCCAAAGCGGCGATCGTGGAGGTGTCCCACAGGTGGGAGTCGCGCATGTCGATGACGACGCGTTCGGGGTCCAGTGCGTACTCGAACTGGGTGTAGAGGTCATTCGCGGAGGCGAAGAACAGCTCGCCGTCCACGCGATACGTGGCCCGGCCGCCGTCGTGCTCCGTCACCGTGCGCTCGACGGTGACGAAGTGGGCCACCCGCCTGGCGAACAGGACCATCGCGACGAGTACGCCGACCCCGACGCCGGTTGCCAGATTGTGCGTGGCAACGGTGACCGCCACCGTCACTGCCATGACGGCGGTTTCGCTCTTGGGCAGCGCCTTGAGGGTGGCGGGCCGGATGCTGTGCCAGTCAAAGGTGGCGACTGATACGAAAATCATGACGGCCACGAGCGCGGCCATCGGGATGAGGGACACAATGTCTCCGAGTGCCACCACGAGGATGAGCAGGAAGACGCCGGCCAGAAGGGTGGAGATCCGGGTCCGGGCGCCGGAGGCTTTGACGTTGATCATGGTCTGGCCGATCATGGCGCAGCCGCCCATGCCGCCGAAGATGCCGGTGACAATGTTCGCGACACCCTGCCCCCAGGCCTCGCGGGTCTTGGCTGAACCCGTGTCCGTGATGTCATCCACGAGCTTCGCGGTCATGAGGGATTCGAGCAGGCCCACGAAGGCCATGGCCAGCGCGAACGGGAAGATGACCTGCAACGTTTCGAGTGTGAACGGCACGTTGGGCAGTGACAAAGAGGGCAGCGAGTCCGGCAGTGCACCCTTGTCCCCCACAGTGGGAACGACGACGGCGGCCGTCACCGTAATGAGCGTCAGGGCCACAATGGCCACGAGGGGTGCGGGGACGGCTTTGGTGAGCCTGGGCAGGCCGAAGACGACCAGCAGGCCCAGCGCGGTAAGCGGGTAGACCAGCCAGGGTACGCCGATCAGCTCGGGCACCTGCGACAGAAAGATCAGGATGGCCAGGGCGTTCACAAACCCCACCATGACCGGGCGGGGGATGAACCGCATCAGTTTCGCCACCCCGGAGAGGCCCAGCACGATCTGGAAAATGCCGGTCAGAATCACCGCCGCCACAAGGTAATCCAGTCCGTGGGACTTCACCAGTGGGGCGATTACCAGGGCGACAGCGCCGGTGGCCGCCGAAATCATCGCCGGACGGCCGCCGACGAAGGCGATGGTCACTGCCATCGTGAAGGACGCGAAGAGCCCGATCCTCGGGTCCACGCCGGCGATGATCGAGAAGGCGATCGCCTCAGGAATCAGCGCCAGTGCCACCACGAGGCCGCCCAAAACCTCGGTCTTGAGCCGTCGCGGGGACGTCAAGGCGCCTCGGACCGATTGCAGTTGTGCAGGCGTGGCGGCCGGGGCCTGCGCGTCGATACTGGTGGCCATCGCTGGCTCCGTTCGTGGTCAAGGAGGCCCAACGGCCGCCAGATGTCAAAGAATGTGCAGAATTCAGGGAAGGTGGGGCGCTGCGTCGCGCCGGGGTGGGGAGTTCGCCTTTTCGGGCTCACCCACGCAATGAACCCTACCCGTCCGATTCCCGCCCGCACGGCGGCCTAAAAATCTGACATATTTGTCTGACAGGTGGTCACGAAGTGGCCACCCCGTGGACGCCGGTGGCACCATTCTTGGATGCTTGAGGCAACTAAAACTCCGAATACTGCCCGGGACGCAGGCACTGCCGCCGACGTCCCGGCCAATCCCGCCCTCGCCGCCGAGGCAAAGATTGCCCGCATCGCGGTGACGGTCTTCCCGGTCCTTGTGGTGGTGGCCGGCCTCGCCGGCTTCCTGCTCCCCGGCGCGTTCAAACCCCTCGCCCCCAGCGTGCCCTTCCTGCTGGGCATCATCATGTTCTGCATGGGCCTGACGCTGACGCCGCCCGATTTCGCGTCGGTGGCCAAGCGCCCCTGGGCCGTGGCCCTGGGAATCGTGGCGCACTACGTCATCATGCCGGGGGCCGGCTGGCTGATCGCCGTCGGCCTCCACCTCGAGCCGGAGCTTGCGGTGGGCCTGATCCTGGTGGGCTGCGCGCCGTCGGGCACCGCCTCCAACGTGATGGCGTTCCTCGCCAAGGGCGACGTCGCCCTGTCCGTGGCCGTCGCCTCCGTGTCCACCCTGATCGCGCCGATCGTGACGCCGCTGCTGGTGCTGTTCCTGGCCGGCTCGTACCTGAACATCGACGCCGGGGGCATGGTCCAGGACATCGTCAAGACCGTCCTCCTGCCGGTCATCGCCGGCCTGCTGGCCCGCCTCTTCCTCAAGAAGCTCGTGGCCAAGGTCCTGCCCGCGCTGCCGTGGGCCTCGGCCGTCGTGATTTCCCTGATCGTCGCGATTGTCGTGGCCGGCAGCGCCAGCAAGATCGTCGCCGCGGGCGGCATCGTGTTCCTCGCCGTGGTGCTGCACAACGGCTTCGGCCTGGGCCTGGGCTACCTGGCCGGCAAGCTGGGGCGCCTGGATGACAAGGCGCGCAGGGCCCTCGCCTTCGAGGTCGGGATGCAGAATTCCGGCCTGGCCGCCACCCTCGCCACCGCGCACTTCGGCGCGCTGGCGGCGCTGCCGTCTGCGGTCTTCTCCCTGTGGCACAACGTCTCCGGCGCGATCGTGGCCGCGTGGCTGGCCCGGCGTCCCCTCCGGGAGGCCGCAACCCAGGAAACCGCAACGCGGGACACGGCACCGGCCGCCGCGCTGAAGGCCTAAAGGGTCCTAACCCCGCAACTGTGCCAGCAGCCGAGTGACGGCGCGCCCGGCCAGGATCTCGGGGGTGTCCGTTCCGGCGGGGACCACCTCGTGTCCGCCCTGGACACCAGGGCTGCCGGGCCCGGCGTCGTCCGTGATGAGCACGTGGGGCGTGCCGCGGCCGGCGAGCTCTGCCGTGGCCCCGGAATCGTTGTCCGCCTCCGGCGCGCTGGTGTGGATCACGCCGTCGGCTCCGCCGGAGAGCATGAACTGCCGCCAGTTCCCGCCCAGCAGGATGACCGACTGGTAGCCGTGCTCCGGCAGGATCCTGGCCAGCACCGTGGCGATGGCCCTGTCCCGGGGCTGCTCGAGGTCCGGTACGGCCACGGCCACCAGCTCCGTCCGGCCCCGGCGCATTCCCCGGGCGGCGCTGTTGGCCACATAGCCAAGTTCGCGGACCGCGGCGTGCACCCGGTCCTGGGTGGCCTCGCTGATCCGGGTGGTACCGCCGGAGCGGCCGGAGAGCACATAGGAGACGGTGGTCAGGGAGACCCCGGCCGTCTGCGCGACATCGCGGATGGTGGGCTTGGATCCAGGCCGCACTGATGACTCCCGGCTGTTTCTCCGCCGGGTCCGCGGCGGCTCGTTAATACGTTGTTTCAGGGCAGACCCCCCGTGTGAACTCTAGCCCGAAGCACCGGTTCCCGGCCCACGCCGACCAAGCAGCGCGGCGAGGTTTGCGGCGGGGTTTGCGGCGGGCAGGTCCTTGGTGAATGCCAGCGGCCCGATGGTTTCCGGGTCGGCGGAGAGATCGAACTGTGCCTCGTAACCGGTGCTCAGGTAAAGGCGTTTCGCTTCCGGCTGGCGCGGGCCGGTTGTCAGGTAGACCTTCCGGTAGCCGCGATGGCCGGCCAGCGCCTCCAGCTCGGCAAGGACAAACCGGGCCAGTCCGCGGCGGCGGTGCGCCGAATGCGTCCAGATCCGCTTGAACTCGGCGGTCTGCGGGCCGTGCCGGCGGAACGCGCCGCCGGCCACGGATTCGCCGTTCTCGCGCACAATCAGCAGGGCCCCGCCCGGCGCGGCGAATTCCTCGGCCGGGTAGCGGTTGAGTTCCTCCGCGGCGGCCCCGCGGCCGAAGAGGTTGCCGTAGCGGGTGTCGTATTCGAGCGCGAGCTCATCCAGGAGCGGACGGACCCTGGGATCGCTCATGGGCAGATTGAGGACCGTCAGCGCGGCGGTGTCCACGGGCGGGGTGTCCACGGGTGGGGTGTGTAGTGGGGGCGGGGTCATGACGGGTCCTTTCCGCCGGCGGCGGCCTGCGGCACCGCCCGGCCGGCGTCCGTTTGATCGTTGTTGGCCAGGCCGCTGTCGGCCGGCCCGTTGTTGGGCTTCGCCAGCAGGTTCAGGACGCGCCGGGCCAGGGCATCGTTTTCGCGGAACGGCGCGGCGTTGGTGCCGGGCCGGGCGAAGGCGCCGGCGCCCCAGCCGGAAGTACCGGGCCCGACGCCGAACAGCCGCTCGCGCCGCTCCCCCACCGGGCTGATGAGCTCGTTGTGGGCGGACACCAGGAGCCGTCCGGTCGCGTGCGTGCCGTCGGCAGTGAGGAGCTGCTGTTCGGTGCCGAGCCCGGAGGCGTGCAGCTGGCGCAGCAGCGGGTTCGCGGAGCGGGCCACCGACGGCGCCGGGAGCCGGGCCTCGATCAGGGCCGCCGCTGACACGCTGATCCCGGACTGGGCCGAGCGGGCGACGAACCGGCCCGCGTGCTCCGCGGCCTCGATCTCCAGCCCCGGGCCAATGAACTGCAGCAGCCCGGCCCGGTGGATCGCCAGCATCTCCCGCAGCCTGCGCGGCGGCGGCCCGGAATCGACGAAGCTGAAGAAGCCGTGCCACCAGCCCTGGACCTCCCGCTGCGACCGCGCGTTCAGCCGCTCGGAGGGCACCAGCCGGCCCAGGTCCATGTAGGACTTCAGCAAGGAAGTGAACAGGGCCAGGGTTTCCGAATGGTCCGGCCCGGTGCGCAGCTCAAGGTCGCGGCCAATGTACGCTGCCGCCGCCGACTGGAAGTCTGCGTGGCCGGCGAAGACGCGGCCGGCGAAGGGATGGTCCAGCCGTTCGAGGTCCAGGTGGAGCCCTGCGTCCGGGACGGACCCGGCGACGAGCCGCCGGCGCTCCTGGCTGTACCAGTCCGCGGCGGCGAACCGTTCGGCGAATTCCTGCCAGCCGGTCCGGACCCGTTCCGAGTAACCGGTGAACAGCTCGCGGTAGTACGCGTAGCCGGCGTCCTTGGCGATCAGGGGCCACAGCTGGGCGCGGAAGTCCASCTCGCCGGGCSCRTCCAGCAGCGCCGCGACGGCGTCKGCSGTRAAGAACGCCGGCTCGCCCGCCGCGTCGCCGCGCAGGGCGGACGTGATCTTGGAGTGGTAGGGCACGCCGCGGCGGGAGCCGGCCCACAGCCGCGGCTCGGTACCGGAGGGCACGTAGCGCAGGGCGCCGCCTGGCAGCTCCTCGAACCTGCCGCCGCGGCCCTCCATGAGCAGGACCAGCAGGTCCACGAAGGCCAGGCCCATGCCGGAGACAATCACGTCCTGGCCCGCGGCGAGGGGTGAGTAGTCGACGTCGGTGGTGTAGCTGGGCGCCGCGTGGAACGCGCCGTGCCGGGCGGCAAAACCGGCCCACGCCGCAGACTCCGCATCGGGCAGCGAATCCGCGTGCCCCAGGGAGGCGATTACGACGTCGGCGTGCAGCACCGCGCCGCCGGCCAGTCGGACGCGGTAGCGTTCCGGACCCTGTTCGGCTACATGCTGCACCGGCTCGACGGCGGACGCCGTGTCCCGGTGCACGGTGACGGTGGTGTCCGGTCCGAGGGCGGCGACGGAGCGACGGAAGAACCATTCCAGGTAGACACTCTGCATCTGCCGGGTGGGGAAGGTGGCACCGGTGAGGTCGGCCAGCTGGCGCCGGAGTTCCGCCGGCAGCTCCGGAACATCCGCGATGGACCCGTCCAGGACCCCGGCGGCCCACTTTGCCAGGCCGGGGCCGTCGACCGCGGGTCCCTCGCATTGGACGGAGGCATCCGTGAACATCGTGACGTCCGCCGCCGCGGAGTTGAGCATCAGCCCGGGATGCTGCTCGTAACGCCAGATCCTGCCGGCACCCGGGGTGTGCGGCTCCACGACGTGGATCTGCAGGGCGCCGTCGAGCAGCTCCGGCCGGTTGGCCGCGAGCCGTTCCAACAGCCCGGCCGCGCGCGGGCCGCCGCCGATGAGGACCACGGACGGGGCATTCACTGGCATGACGGTCTCCTGGCTCGGGTGCGGAGCCCTCATGCTAGGCACCCGAAATGGAGCCGGTCGAGGCGCCGGTCACGGCCGTTCACCCCGCGTAACGCGGCGTAAATCGAGGCAAGAATTCGTCRTGTGACGCCGTGCGAACCTGCGTGAACGTATGCAACCTGCCGCCTTGCCGCGCGATTTCGCACGGCCCTAGATTGGCAGCCAACTACCCCCACAGCAACTGGAAGAAGCGAGGTGGCGCATGAGTTCAACAGCAACCCCGGTGGCACAGTCCGCCCCGGAGCCGGCGTCCGCCGGCATCGAATCCGCACCTGAGACCCCGGAGGTCCGGGCCGCAGGGCCCGCACCCGCCGGCGAGACCGCACCGGCCGGAACGGTCGGCTCCGGTTCGGTGGGCCGCAAGGCCGCCACCGACTACGCCGACTACCGGCTGGTCCCGGCCCGCCACCCGTGGCGCTGGGTGGGCACCGCCGTCGTCGCCGTGGGCGTGGCCGGCATTGCCTGGTCGCTGGCCACCAACCCGCGCTGGGAGTGGGGCGTGGTGGCGCAGTGGTTTACCGCGCAGTCGATCGTGAACGGCCTGCTGGAGACCCTGAAGCTGACGGCGATCTCCGGGGCGCTAGGCTTCATCCTGGGTTTCATCCTGGCGCTGATGCGGCTCTCCGCGTCGCCCCTGCTGGTCTCCGTCTCCTGGACGTTCTCCTGGATTTTCCGCTCCACGCCGCTGCTGGTGCAGATGCTGCTCTGGTACAACCTGGGCTACCTCTACGAGAAAATCACCTTGGGGCTCCCCTTCACGGACGTGCGCTTCTTTGAGGCGCAGACCACCACCCTGATCAGCCAGTTCGCCGCGGCAGTCCTCGGCCTGACCCTGAACCAGGCCGCCTACTCCGCCGAGATCATCCGCGGCGGCATCCTGTCCGTGGACCAGGGCCAGCTCGAGGCCGCAACCGCCCTGGGCATTCCGGCCTGGCGGCGTTCCACCAGGATCGTCCTGCCCCAGGCCATGCGGGCCATCCTGCCCACCGCCTTCAACGAGGTGATCGGCCTGGTCAAGGGCACCTCAATCGTTTACGTCCTGGCCTATTCCGAGCTTTTCTACACCGTCCAGGTCATTTACAACCGCACCCAGCAGGTCCTGCCGCTGCTGCTCGTGGCCACGCTCTGGTACGTCGTCATCACCTCGGTCCTGAGCGTCTTCCAGTACTACATCGAGCGGCACTACTCCAAGGGCGCGGTCCGTACGCTGCCCCTGACGCCGCTGCAGAAGGCCCGCAAATTCCTCGCCGTCCATACGCCCGCCGCCCGGGAATCGAACCAGGAAAGGGGCACCCGATGAGCACCGCACTCCGTACGACCACCCAGACCCCGTCCGCGGCCGCTGCCACGGACGCCGTAACAACCCGCGGCCTCGTCGAGATCACGAAGGTCCGCAAGTCCTTCGGCGCCGCGGAAGTCCTCAAGGGCATCACGCTGACGGTCGAGCCCGGGGGTGTCGCCGTGATCGTCGGACCGTCCGGATCCGGCAAATCCACCCTCCTGCGCACCATCAACCACCTCGAAAAGGTCGACGCCGGGTTCATCGCGATCGACGGCACGCTGGTGGGCTACGCGGTCCGCGGGCGCAGGCTCCACGAGTTGCGCGAAAAGGAAATCCTGAAGCAGCGCACCGAGATCGGCATGGTGTTCCAGAACTTCAACCTCTTCCCGCACCTGACCGCGCTGGAAAACGTCACCGAGGCACCGATCGTCGCGCCGCGGGCCGGAAAACCCCGGCTCTCCAAGGCCGAGGCCCGCGACCGCGGGCTGGAACTGCTGGACCGCGTGGGCCTGAAGGACCGTGCCGGCGCCTACCCGCGCCAGCTGTCCGGCGGCCAGCAGCAGCGCGTCGCGATCGCCCGGGCGCTTGCCCTGGACCCGAAGATCCTGCTCTTCGACGAGCCCACGTCGGCCCTGGACCCGGAACTGGTCAACGAGGTCCTGGACGTCATCCGCGGGCTGGCCAAGTCCGGCACCACGCTGATCATCGTCACGCATGAGATGGGCTTCGCCCGCGACGTCGCCGACACGGTGGTGTTCATGGACCAGGGCCAGATCGTCGAGCAAGGCACCCCCCAGGAAATTTTCACCAACCCGCGCGAAGTTCGCACCCGGAGCTTCTTCTCCAAAGTCATCGAACCCGCTTTCAACATCTAAGGAACCCCATGGCAATCAGCTCCGCCCCCCGCACCGCCCGCGCGAGTACTGGTCCCCGGCGGACGCGTGCGGCGCTTCCCGCCGTCGTCCTCATCGGCACCCTGTCCGGCACCCTGGCCCTGAGTGGCTGCGCGGATCCCGGCGCCTCCGCGGCTTCCGGCGGGCAGCCGGCGACGACGGCGGCGCGCAACGGCGTCGTCTACAACACCTCGCCGGACCAGCAGCGGATCCGGGCGGAGAAGGACGCCGCCCTGGCCGCGAAGGTCCCGGCGCTGATCGGCAAGGACGGCAAGCTGACCGTCGCGACGACGGCGGGCGCGATTCCGCTGTCCTTCCACGCCACGGACGACAAGACCCCGATCGGCGTGGAAGTGGACCTGGCCCAGCTGGTCGCGGACAAGCTGGGCCTGGACCTGGACGTCCAGGTGACCTCCTGGGAGAACTGGCCGTTGAAGACCCAGTCCGGTGACTTCGAGGCCGTGTTCTCCAATGTGGGCATCAACGCCGCCCGGGTGAAGCTCTTCGACTTCTCCAGCTACCGCGCCGCGTACATGGGCTTCGAGGCCAAGAAGAGCTCCGGCTACAACATCAAGGGCTCCGACGACATCTCCGGGCTGAAGATCTCGGTGGGCTCGGGCACCAACCAGGAGAAGATCCTGATCGCCTGGAACAAAGAGCTCGAGGCCAAGGGCAAGGCACCCGCGGTGCTGCAGTACTACTCCTCCGACGCCGACACCATCCTGGCCCTGTCCTCCGGCCGCACTGACCTGAACCTCGCGCCCTACCCGTCCGTCACGTACCGGGAAAACACCCGCGACGACCTCAAGGTGGTGGGCAAGGTCAACGCCGGCTGGCCGTCCGAGACCCTGGTCGCGGCCACCACGCTCAAGGGCAACGGCCTGGCCCCGGCCATCACGGACGCCCTGAACTCCGCCATCAAGGACGGCTCCTACGCCAAGGTCCTGGACCGCTGGGGACTCTCCGAGGAAGCCCTTCCCGAGTCCACGACCGTCACTGAGGCCAACTTCGGGACAGCCCCTTCAGGGAAAGCACAGACAGGGAAAACCCAGACAGGGAAAACACAGTGAGGTTCCAGGTCCTCGACATCATCCCGCACCTGAAGAACCCGGTCACCGGGGAGATCGTCTCCACCGCGGACCGGCTCAACCAGGTGGTGGAGACCGCGCGCCGGGCGGAGGAGCTCGGCTACGACAGCTTCTCCGTCGGGGAACGCCACGCGGGTGAGTTCATCTCCTCCTCCCCCACCACCGTGCTCGCCGCCATCGCCGCGGTGACCACCAAGATCCGGCTGCAGAGCGGTGTGACGGTGCTGTCCGTGCTGGACCCGGTGCGGGTCGCGGAAGACTACGCCACGATCGACCAGCTCAGCCGCGGGCGGCTGGAACTGGTGATCGGCAAAGGCAATGAGGTGCTGCAGTACCCGTTGTTCGGCCTGGACCTGGCGGACCAGTGGGAGCTCCTCGCAGAGAAATATGCCGTGCTCCGCCGGCTTTGGACCGAGGAAAACGTCACGTGGTCCGGGAGGTTCCGGGCCGCGCTGACGGAGCCCACCACCACGACGCCGCGGCCGTTCGCCGGGGCGCCGCGGGTCTGGCACGGCTCCGCCACCAGCCTGGCCTCGGCGGCCCTCGCCGCGCAGTGGGGCGATCCGCTGTTCACGGCCAACGCGATCCAGCCGCGGGAAAACTACAAGGTGCTCATTGACCACTACCGCGAGGAATACGCACGGCACGGCCACGATCCCCGGCACCAGTACCTGGGCTCCGGATCGGGCGCGGGCGGGGTGTTCATCGCGGACACCACGCAGGAGGCCAAGCGGCAGTTCGGCCCGGTCTACGAGGCCCTCACGACCGGCCGGAACGTTCCCGGCAACAACTCCCCCTACCGGGACATCGACCACGCCGTCGCCGACGGTCCGGCTCTGGTGGGCAGCCCGGAGCGGGTGATCGACAAGATCCTCAGCTACCACGCGCTCTACGGACACGACCTGCAGTCCATCTCGCTGCCCACCACGCTGCCCTTCGCCCAGCAGCTGGAAATTCTGGAGCGCTTCGCCCTGGAAGTCATTCCGGCCGTCCGCGCCGCCGCGCCCACCACGCTCTGGGGCGACGGCGACCCGTACGCCGGCCGGCCGGCATTCGCCGGCACTACTGAGACCGACGCCGCCGC
The DNA here is from genome assembly GCF_056406825.1 of Arthrobacter sp. P1_A5. NCBI lineage: Bacteria > Bacillati > Actinomycetota > Actinomycetes > Micrococcales > Micrococcaceae > Arthrobacter > Arthrobacter sp. P1_A5. The sequence goes on from NZ_JBFTZL010000049.1 coordinate 20,549, forward strand.
CCGCGTCACAGCCGACCACAACCACCACGGGAGTTCCCATGTCCACGCCCACTGACACCGACGGCCGTCCTGACCTTCGTCCCGACCGCCACCCCGACCTGGAATTCGAAGCCGCCTGGGCGGACTGGCATGCCGCGCACGAACGCCACCGCGCCAGCCCCCACGGCTTCCTCGCCGTCACCCACCTGCACTGGCTCGAGTGCTCACCCGCCCGGCTGGACGGTGCGCCGGGCACCTGGAGCGTCGAGGACGACGTCGTCCGCCTGGCTTTGGGGGCAGGCGAACGCGTCCTTCGCGACGGGCAGGATCTGAACGCGGACGGAACCGGAGCTACCGTGCTCCTCGGCCCTATCCCCGAGCGCGATGGCCTGAATCTGCGGGTGGAGGATGCCGGCGCCGGCCATACCGTGATCGAGCTCGCCAAGCGCGGCGGCCGCTATGTCGTGCGGCCGCGGCATCCCCTGAACCCGCTGCTCACCGGCTACCGCGGCACCCCCGCCTACGCCCCCAGCATCGAATATGCCATTTCAGGAATATTTGTGCCGTTCGCCGAACCGCGGCCCACCACGGTGGGCGCGGCGGTCGAAGGAATCCACCACGTCTACGAAGCCCCGGGGGAAATCCGCTTCCGGCTCCGCGGCAAGGACCTGAGCCTCACCGCCTTCAACGGCCACGCTCCGGGCACGCTGTCCGTGCTTTTCACGGACGCGACCTCGGGCAAGAGCACCTACGCGGCCAACCGCTCGCTCACCGTGGCGGCTCCGGGCCCCGACGGCACGGTCTGGCTCGACTTCAACCGGGCGGTGAACCTGCCGTGCGCCTACACGGACCTCGCCACGTGCCCGCTGCCGCCGGCGGAGAACCGCCTGCCGGTGCCCATCGAGGCCGGCGAACAGATCCCCTACGAACGACAGGACGCATCATGAGCAGCCATCCCGCCCAGGACGGGCCCCGCGAACACGGCCTCCTCCTGCTGGAGCTCGAAGGTGCCGGCAGCCACCCGGCCGCGTGGCGGGTTTCCCGCACGGCCCCGGCAGCCGTGCTGGGCCCGGAACACCTCCGCGGCGCCGTGCTCGCCGCCGAGTCCGCCGGGTTCCACGCGGCGACGTTTTCCGACCCCGGCCTGCCGGCCCCCGGGCACCCGGACGCCGCGGCCCGGCTCAACGCCCTGCAGCGCGCCGCGTTCGCCGGCCCCGTGACCCGCTCCCTCGCCCTGATTCCGGAAGTGGACACCGCCTACACCGAGCCGTTCCACATCTCCACCCAGCTCGCCAGCCTCGACTACGTGTCCGGCGGACGGGCCGGCTGGCTGGTAGCCGCTTCATCAAGCGCGGCCGATGCCGCCGCCGTCGGACGCGACACCGTGCGCGGGGACCGGCTCTCCCGCGAGGCCGCCGATTCGATCGAGGTCAGCCGCAGGCTCTGGGACTCCTGGGAGGACAACGCCGTGATCCGCGACGTCCCCACCGGGCGCTACCTCGACGTCGACAAGCTGCATTACATCGACGTCGAAAACGGCAGCTATTCCGTCAAGGGTCCGTCGATCATTCCGCGGCCGCCCCAGGGCCAGCTGCCCGTACTGGCCCCGGCCGGGCTCCTCACCGCGGAGGCCGTCGCGGCCGGGGCAGCCGACGCGCTCCTGGTCTCGGCCCCGACGCCCGGGCTC